>JBEPXK010000681.1:0-2444 GCA_041641915.1 Planctomycetota bacterium | reverse complement strand
ACCGCGGGCCCCGCGCCGACCGCTTGAGGCCGATTCGCCCAATATTCTGGAATCATTCCAGTTTCTTTCCGCACCTCGGCGGAACGGATGGCGGCGGAGCGGATGGCGGCGGAGCGGATGGCGGCGGCGCGCCTTGCCCGACATGCTTGCAGGCCGAACCGGCCTCCCAGCGGAATGTGGCTCTAGCTCGCTGAAAAAAGGAGCAGATTCAGCTGAAACGTGATGCCACGTTGCAGCATCTTGCCCTAGCCGCTGAGGCCGAGTTCTTCGAGGCGGATGCGGATCGCCTGGTCGGAGACGTCGAAGATGCCGGCGAGCTCGCCGACCGTCCGGTTGCCGGCCCTGTATTCGCTGCGCACCAGGTGGGCGGGCAGCAGCAGGTCTGCGGCGAAGCGGTTGGCCTGTCGCTCGTACCAGGCGCCGAGCGGGCTGCGGTACATCTTGTCGTCGACAAGCTCGCTGTCCATCAGGTCGCGGTGCAGCAGGTAGTGGCCCAGCTCGTGCGCCAGGGTGAAGCGCCGCCGGCGGTGGGGATCGTCGGCGTTGACGTAGATCGTGTAGCCGGCCCCACCCTCCGGATCGGCCTGGCGGTCGAGCATGCCGGCGACGTTGGCGCCGAGGTCGTCGCTGTAGATCACGCTCAGCCCGAGGTCGCGGGCGAGCGCGTCCAGGTCCACCGGCGGATGGTCGCGGTAGCGCGTGACGATCTCGAGCTCATCGGGAGTCTTCGCCAGTGTCGTCATCGTCGCCTCGCGTCAGCGCGCTGGTCAGCGCGTCGGGACTGGGCTCCATGCTCTCGAAGATGCCGGCGGCCTGGCGGCGGGCCTCGGGGATCGCGATCCGGGGCACTTCCTGTCGCGTCACAGCCTCCGCCTTGTCCCGCGCGGCGTTCTCGGCGCGCTGGATTGCCTCGTCGCGAATGCGAGTGTAGCCGGCGACACCGAGGATCGCCAAAAAGATCGTCAACGCCGCCAGAATGACTGACAGCGCCACGAGCACGATTAGGACGAGATCGGACCACTTCCAACCGGGCGGCGCGGGCCCCAGCCCGTAGCGCGCGATGGCGTAGGCGGCGACGACCAGCAGCGCGATGTTGATCGCGGTCAGGATCCGGTTGAACCAGCTCAACGGCGTTTCCCTCGTCTGGAACGCGAGAGAAACTCCGGGGCGAGCCCGCGGGTGTCAACGCAGGGGGTGCTGACGCGAGAGGTGTGGGACGTCGTCGTGCTGATCCGGCGGACCGGAGAAATAACGGCTCCCTTGCGGCATATGATTTTTTTACCGGAGACGGTACGTCTCACTCCAGTTTCGCACCGAATCACCGCCATGCTACCTTTGATTGAACCAAAAACACGAGCTTTACCGCAGACTGATGGGCAAAGTTCCTCGCGGTTTGGTCTTGGTGACCGGCAGCACGGCCATACTGGCTTGGAGCGCCGCGGCGCCCGCGGCGCATTGCCCCGGATTTTGTGCTCGTAATGACCCGGAAACTGGCACGATTTTTCGCTACACTTATGAGGCGATCAGAACCGTCGCGCTGGGGCTGAGTGGGCCAGTCGCGGTCATCACGCTGATCGCGACCTGGCGCAACGTAAATGCATCGAGGAAACAGCAAAGGGCGTCCGCGCTTTTCGATCTCGATGCGCGGTGGGAAAGTGATCTGCTCAAACGACCTAAACAGGATGCTTACGTGCTGATCATCGAACAAATAAAAATCTCGGAACACGCTTTTTTTTTGGCACGCAAGCCTTTGAGGACGAAGCGTCGCCACGGCTCAACCACGAACTCCGGGCCCTCTCGCAACACAACCGCGAGAAATATAAAGGCCTTATGGACGTCATCAGCTTTCTGAAAACAGTGGGTTACGCCACGCGATACAAATACACCCGATCCGGGACGTCGTAGACTTGTTCGGCGGCGGGATCTTATCTTTTCCTATTATCTTCAGAGATCACATTCGCGACATGCAGAAGGAAAACAAACAAAATCTAGCCAATACGATGTGGCTTTTTGACGAAACGCTGAAGATCGCACCAACCCTCGACCGCGAGGGCTGGTTCAAACGCCAATTTTCTCTTTTTTCTGTTCGTCGGAATAATCGCTCGGAAACGGAACGAACGGAATCCAAGTCGGCATGAGCCCTCCCCGCTGCACCTCGTTATGGCCACGTCTATAGCCGCAAAACGTGAACATAGACCCAACGGGCCGGCTACGCACGCCCTACACTTGAGCGCATCGACGCGAAAATCAATGCTGCCACGGGCACGCGGGAACCGGATTGGCCGACGCAACGCGAACCCGTCCGAAGAAGGGGATCATGGTGCCCAGGGAAGGATTCGAACCTCCGACACTGCGATTTTCAGTCGCATGCTCTACCAACTGAGCTACCTGGGCACCGAGCGCCGTCGGTGGCGGCAGGACATAGCCACCGCTCGCGTGCGGGT
>JBEPXK010000680.1:0-2448 GCA_041641915.1 Planctomycetota bacterium | reverse complement strand
ACCGAGGGGTGGTTTTCTGCGAAAATGGGCCGCAGGCCCGCAGAAAACGCGGCCGGAGGCCGCGAACCCCGACCGAGGCCGTGGGGGTACGCGCCGAAGGCGCGAGGGGGCAGCGCCCCCTCTGATAGCAGCCTCACGCTTGAGCAGGCACCGGTATCCTTATATGATCTCATATAGCCTGTACGCATAGAGGAGACTGCCATGTTCTTGCGATCGCTCGGCGCCGCGACAATGCTACTCATGCTGATCGGCTGCGGCGGCAGCAGCGACGACGACGATCAGAACAACGGTTCGAGTCTGGCCATCCCGCCCAGTTCGACCACATTCGGTGACGTGGTCATCGGTGCCCCGGCCGGTTCGTACTCCGGCCTCCAGACCTATCAATGGCTCGACTTCGCTCCCGCAGACGGCGAGACCCGCGTGTTCCGGGGCTTCGCCGCCGATGGCGTCACCGCGGACGACAGCGACTCGCGCGCCTGGACCTACGGCTACCATCTTGAGCCGAACTTCGGCGGCGAGACGCTCCTGTTCAGCCAGCTCTCCACGGTCACCGACGGCGCCAGCGGCAAGACCTGGGTCTCCAGCGGACCAGTGCTCGGTCACGCCCTGGCGACCAACGGCGGGCTGTACAACGTCGGCAGCGGCCAGGACGCCGCCTGGACCACCTTCCTCGATCCGATGGCGACCATCCCCGGGCCGATGACGCTCGACGCCACCTTCGAGACGATCGAACTCGGTGTGCCGCCGGTCGAGACCTACCACTACAAGCTCGTGGCCACCGACGTCACCGTCACCGTGCCCTACGACGGCGGCACGGTCTACACCGACTGCCTCAAGATCCACAATCAGAGCGCCAGCCAGTACGAGTATTACTCGCCGGGCTTCGGCGGGCTGGTGGCGATCGAATCGCCCTACGGCGGGAGTGGATGGCTCAAGCTCTGGCACGTGAGCACGGCGATCGACTGGAATACCGAGATCACCCTGACCAAGCCGACGGTGCCCGAAGCCGACGGCTGAGTACGCCAGCGCCACGGGCGCGGCTTGTTCGGCGCGCGCGCGGCCGAGCATGGGGGCATGTTCGCTGACACCGATCCGGCGCGCCGCCGCGCGCTGTTCCCCATTCTCGCCGAGCACATCCACCTCGCCCACTGCGCCGTGGCTCCGCTCTGCGGGCCGGCCGCCGCGGCCCTGCACGACTACGCCAACGCCTGCAGCGCGGGCGACCAGGGCGATGCGGAGCGGTTCCGCCAGGCCATGGCGACACGCGGGCTGGCCGCGCGCCTGCTCGGGGTCGAAGCCCAGGGCATCGCCTTGCTGGGCCCGACCACCTACGGCCTGGGGCTGATCGCCAACGGGCTCGACTGGCGCCCCGGCGACGAAGTGGTCTGCTGCGGCGACGACTATCCGGCCAACGTCTATCCCTGGCTGCTGCTTGAACAGCGCGGGGTGGTGGTGCGGCGGATCCGGCCGCGGCCGCTGGGCTGCATCACCTGGGAATCGGTCGCCGCCGCACTTGGCCAGCGCACCCGGCTGGTGGCGCTGCCGTCGTGTCACTACCTCTCTGGGTATCGCCCCGACATCGGCGGAATCGGCGCCCGGCTGCGCGCCGAAGGCATCCTGTTCTGCGTCGATGCGATCCAGACCCTCGGGGCCTTCCCCTTTCCGGGCACCATGGTCGACTGCGCTGCGGCCGATGCGCACAAATGGTTGCTCGGCCCCAGCGGCGCGGGCATCACCTATGTCCGACCCGAGCTGTGCGAACGCATCCGCCCGGTGGCGGTGGGCGTGGGCAGCGCGGTGGCGCCGGAGTTACGCGCGTGCGAGCGGGTCGAACTGTTGCCGGGCGCCCGCCGTTTCGAAGGCGGTACCCCCAACGTGCCCGGTATCCTCGCGATGCGCGCGGCGATCGAACTCCTGCTCGATGCCGGCATCGATCGCATTGCCGAGCGGATCCTGCTCCTGCGCGCCCGGTTGGAGCGTGGCCTGTGCGATGCCGGCTGGCAGCCGATGCTCGCGGATCCCCCGACCGACGGCCCCGAGCACGAGTGGCGCAGCGGCATTCTCGCCTGCCGCCATCCAGTGCACGATCCCCAGACGGTGGTCACCCGGTTGCGCGCGCAGGGCATCATCGCCAGCGCGCGCAGCGACCACAGCGACACCGCTTGGCTGCGCCTTGCGCCGCACGCCTATCTCGCCGAGGCGGAGATCGATCGGGTGCTGGCGGTGTTGGCGGGGTGAGGCGCTGGGGCTGCGTTGGGCTCTTCGCTTGTTCGCTTGACGCTTCTCGCTTGACGGGACCCTCAGAGCTCCGGGAAAGGCTACCAAACCGATACCGGCCTTGCGCGCGTTAGCGCGCCGCCGAGGGGGCCATGGGGGCCGGGCCGGCCCCCATCGGCCGACAGAGCCCTGTTTTACGCCGAAAATTGGCCGCAGGCCCGGCGGAAACGC
>JBEPXK010000679.1:0-2453 GCA_041641915.1 Planctomycetota bacterium | reverse complement strand
CTTTCATCAGGGGACTTCGTCCCCCGAACCCCCTGTGCCTCGACAGCTTGTGACAGCGCCGCTTCAAAACGTTGTTTTTTGTCGCTGTCACAAGCAATCGAGGCACTAAGTCTGTCGCCCGCGGACCACGGGTCGCGGACCCGGGTGCCGGCATCACGCGTCCGGATCGAAGGCGCCGTCGAGCCAGCTGGCGTCGGCGATCCCCGCTTCGCGCGGCTGGCGGGCGAATGCGAGCTCGATCACCGGGGCGATGGTGGCCGGTGGGCTCAGCGGCAGACCGGATATCTTGTAGCGGCCGTTGCTGATGCGCTCGACCGTGAGCTCCTCGCCGGTGGTGAGGAGCCTGGCCGTTTTCAGGCCCCCGGCGATACGGTTGAGCAGCATGAAGCCGTCTGGCGGGTAGTAGAACAGGGTGAGCCAGGCGGTGGTGCCGTGCTCGGTGAACATTCCGTAATGGAAATCCACGCCTTGCCCGCGATCCGTCTGGATCGCGCTCGGCCCGCCGGTGAACACCGCGTCGCGGTGCAACTGCATCCAGGCGCCGAGCTCGGCGAGGAAATCGCGATCGCGCGCGGCGAGGCTACCGTCTGCCTTCGGCCCGACATTGAACAGGAAATTGCCGCCCTGGCGCACGCAATCGAGCAGATGCCACAACACCTGACCCGGCGTCTTGGTCGCCAGAGGGTAGGGCAGGTAGCCCCAACCCGGCGCGAAGTTGAGCGTCATGCAGGCTTCCCACATGCGCCCGCCATCGGCGGCCGAGATGTGTTGTTCGGGCGTGCCGAAGTCCTCGGGCAGGCCGGAACGATCGTTGATGAGGATATGCGGCTGCAACTCGCGCACGCGCGCGTTGACCCGGGCACTGTCGTAGAAGGCGGCCGGAGTGCTCGCCAGTGGCGTGCCATGCCAACCGAAATTGCCGGGCACCTGATGTCCGGGCGGAGCGGGCGCATCGTACCACAACAGGTCGATGGCGCCGTAGTTGCTCATCAGCTCCTCGACCTGGGCGTACATCTCCGCGCGCATCAGCGGCAGGTCGTCGGGGTATCCCGCCGGATCCCAGAAGCCGCGGTAGCGCCATGTGTGCACGCTGTAGTAGAAGCCGACGCGCAGCCCGGCCGCCCGGGCGGCGGCGACGTACTCGTCGATCAGGTCGCGCCCGGGTCCGGTCTGCACCGCGTTGAAGTCATGCGTGGCGGTATCGAACAGGCAGTAGCCGTCGTGGTGACGCGTGGTGAGCACGATATACGTGGCACCGGCGCCCTTGGCCGCCGCGCAGAGCTCGTCGGCCCACCCGGGGTGGGGGTCGAAATCTGCGGCAAAACGCGCGTACTCCTCGGCCGGGATCAGGTCGCGCAGCATGATCTGCTCGCCGCGACCGGCGGCGGCGTAGCAGCCGAAATGGACGAACATACCGAAGCGGGCAGCGCGGAACCAGGCGAGGCGCCCGGCGGACGGGGAACAGGTTGGCATGTGCGGCATCCTATCGCGAGACTTGGCAGTCGAGAACGGATCGCGATGATCAGCGGTCAAACAGGCGATGTCTATGTCTGCTCCTGACCTCGATGTTCGCGATCCTACCACCGGGCAGGGCGTCGCCCTGCGGCTGCTCTGCCGTGAGGTGATTCCGGAACTCTGCGCGTGGCCGCTGCCACGGCCCGAGCGCCCGTTCTGGCGGCTGTACTGGAACGCAGGACCCGGCATGGCCGCACGCCACCTCGGCCGACGCCATCCGCTGGACGCCGATCGGGTGGTACTGGTGGCGCCCGGCACTCATTTCATTCCCGAGTTGCGATGCCCGACGCGGCACCGCTATGCGCACTTCCTGCTGGGCGATCCCTTCGACCGACGCGCACCCGGAATATTGGTCGGCCCGGTCGACGCCGCGGTCCGGGCGCGGCTGGCGTCGCTGTTCGCGGCCCCGCACACGCCCACCGGCCCGCGTACGCAGCTCGACCTGTTGGCGGTGGTGGCGCCGATCCTGGCGCGCGAGCCGCCCGACGCCTGGCCACGACGCGGCGCCGACCGCCGGATCGAGGCGGCGCGCGGCCTGCTCGACGGCAACCCCCATCGACGCTGGCGCAACGCCGAACTCGCGGCGGTCGCCGGGCTGACCCCCAACGCCTTCACCCGGCGATTCCGACAGATGATCGGCGTACCGCCCCAGACCTATCTCCAGGCACGACGCATGGATCTGGCCCGGATCATGCTCGAACACGGAGAGGAGAGCATCGACCGCATCGCCGAGACCTGCGGCTTCGCGACCCGCAGCCATTTCTCCACGGTATTCAAGCGCGCCGTCGGCGTGGGACCCGCGACCTATCGCCGCGAAGCCAGGCGCTGACGCCCCCGCATCGGTCGCCGCCCTGGGGAATACCGAGGCTTCCTTCAGAGGGGGCGCTGCCCCCTCGCGCCTTCGGCGCATACCCCCACGGCCTCGGTCGGGGTTCGCG
>JBEPXK010000678.1:0-2454 GCA_041641915.1 Planctomycetota bacterium | reverse complement strand
GCCCGAGCGCTGCGGCGCAGAGCGGAAGGATGATCGACAGCCCCCAGAGCAGCCAGCCCTTTTCGCCGGGGCTCAGATGGTAGCGACGGGCCTCGACCGCGCGCGGCGGCAGCAGCATCGCATCCTGGGGTCGCGCAAGCCATTGTGCCAGGCCGGTGGCCAGCAGCCGATTGCCGGCAACGCCGAGCGAGCCGTCGGCGAGGGTGTCGACCGATCCGAGCACCGCGATTCGCGGACCGTCGGCACCGTCGATCGGCGCGCTGGTGCCCAACAGCAGCTGTGGCCGCGGCAAGCGGCGGGGTGGGTTGCGGCCGTGCATCAGGTGGGCCGAGCGTGGGGTGGGCAGGGCGCCGTCGACCTGCTGACGGGAATCGCGCGCTTCGCCCGGCAGGACCGGTACGGCGTAGGGCAGATACAGCGGCCTGCCTTCGCGTGCGCACAGGGCGGCGGGTCCGGATGCCTTTCGCGGCAGCACCTCGACCATCGGCTGCAGGTCGGGGCCCTGGTCGTGCCAGCCCTGGGCGGTGAGCACCAGGCCCTGGCTCCAGTCGAGGCCGTAGGACGCGAGCAGGTCGCGTAGCAGCGGCAGACGCTGCGAACGCTGGCCATCGAGCGCCAGCAGCAGCGCGCCGCCGCGCTCGAGGTGGTCGCGCAGGACGGCGATCGCGGGGGCGGGCAGATCCGCGCGGGGGCCGGGCAGGACCACCAGGTCGAAGCGGCCGCCGCCGAGACGTTCGAGTTCAAGCGGAGCGATGCCCAGGCCGAGAGTGGCGAGATGGCGGCGCCAGGCGCCGACCGCCTCGTCGCGTTCGATGGTGGTGGTGGCTTCGAGTGGGCGGAAGGTCGGTCCGCGGAGCCAGGCGACGGTGGTGGTCCGTCCACGCTGGAGGCGGTGCAGCGCGTTGAGGAAGGCCGACTCGACATGGATCGCCGTCAGCTCGCGTTCGCCCTGTGCATTGCGGCCGATCACGCCGAGATCCCTGGCGCGCAGCACCTGGGTGCGTTCGCCATGGCGCAGGATCACCACCGGGTGCTCGAGGTCGGTGGCGGAGAGATGCAGCTCCCGGCACAGCGCGCGTGCCGCCTGGGGCTCGAGCCCGGGGTCGAGGTTGCGGGCGCGCAGGTCGTGGGCGCGCGCTGCGCGCAGGAAGCTGCGCGCGGCCGCGAGCAGGGCGCCGTCGACCGGATCGCCGCCCATCGCCGGGCTCGCGAGCAACGTGGCGTGCAGCGGCGCGTCGGTGGCATCGAGCCCGTCGAGCGCCTCGGCTGTCGCCGGGCTGATCGAGTGCAGCGAGCGCCAGGTCAGGTCCCAGGCGCTGTCGGCCTCCTGTTGCAAACGTAGCAGGCCGGTGACCAGCACCACCGTCGCCACCAGTCCGGTCGCGCGGGCCAACCTGTGTACGTGCCAGTGCAGGCCGATACGGCCGATCGCGAGCAGCCCGGCGATGAGCACGAGGTAGGTGCCCATGGTACGCCAGTCGACCAGCCCGGAGGCGAATTCGCGGATCGGGTACTGCAGGCTCAACGCCGTCCACCACGCCGGCTCGGCATTCGGATCGGCCCGCCCCCCGGCGAGGTGGTCGGCGTAGTAACCGTAGACGCTGAGGATCCACCACACGATGCCGCAGGCGAGCGCGATCAGGCTGGCCGAGACCCGTCGCGGGGCCCAGCAGCTGGCGCACAGGCCGAGCGCGGCGACGGCACAGGCTTCGAGGTAGATCGCCAGCAGCCCGCCGAGGGTGCGACCGAAGTCGGCGTCGCCCTTGCTGGCGAGCACGAGGTGGATCACCAGCGGCGGGATCAGCAATAGCAGCAGCATCGTGCAGGTGGCGGTGAAGGCGGCGAGCAGCAGCGCGCCGCGACGGGTGCCGGCGGCCTCGAGGTGTTCGAGCCGGCCGCGTTCGCGGCGCCCGGCGACCGCCTCCATGGTCAGCTGGGGGATGAACACCACCAGCAGCAGCGAGAGCATCTCCGGCGAGGCGCGGAAGAACCAGGTCACCGGTGTCTCGCCAGCCGGTAGCGCGACCGCGCTGGCGTGTTGGATCACCCGGCTGAAGAACAGGGCGCAGACCAGCGTCCACAGCACCAGCAGCACGGCCCAGATCGGGCCGGTGAGCTGGCGCAACCATTCGGCGCGAGTCAGCGCCCAGGTCTGCCGCAGCACGTTGCCCGGGCTCATGCGCCGGCTCCCGCCATCGCGATGTAGGCCGCCTCGAGCGCGCCATCGCCGGCGAGCGCGGCCGGGGTGCCGCAGAAGCGCACCCGCCCCTCGACCAGAACCACTAGTTCATCGCAGACCGTGCTGGCCTCGGCCAGATGATGCGTCGCCAGCAGCACGCTGTGTTCGCCGGCCAGTCGGCGCAGCAGCCCACGCAGCGCGACCACCTGGGCCGGGTCGAGGCCCGAGGCGGGTTCGTCGAGCAGCAGGACCGGTGCGCGGTGCAGCAGCGTCTC
>JBEPXK010000677.1:0-2462 GCA_041641915.1 Planctomycetota bacterium | reverse complement strand
GCGCGCGGTGCTCGCTCAGCGTCTTGAGCGAACCGTAGAAGGCGTCCGTGCCGGCGTCGAACGACAGCTTGATGGCCTTCCGCGACAGCGCCTGCTGGAACTCCTGACTGGACATCTCGCCTGCGCCTTCGTCGATCGTGGCGGAGACGAGGTTGGCGAGCCCTGGCTTGTCTTTGGGGTCGAGCGCCGCGCCGCCGCGGAAGGCCAGCTTGAGCGACAGGATCGGGTTGGAGTGGTCCTCGACCAGCCAGGCGGTGATGCCCTTGTCGGAAACCACCTTCTGCACCTCCGCCGCGCGGGCCTGACCCGGCTGCAGAGCGATGATCGCGGCCACGGCCAGCGCGGCGAGCGCCGCGCGCGCAGGCATCGTCGTCAGCGTCTTGAACATGCTGGGAGCTTTCTGATTGGTCCGGCGGATCAGCTGGTCGGCTCGGGCTTGAGCACGGCGGTGACAGAGGCGTTCGGGTCCAGAACGGCCTTCGCCGCCGCCTCGACCTGCTTTGGCGTCACCTCGGAGATGCGCTTCGGCCAGGCCTCAACGTCTTCCACCGTGCGCCCGGTGGCGAGCGCCCGGCCGATCACCCGCGGGGCGGTGTTGACGTTGTCCTGGGCGTAGACCGCGTCCGCGCGCAGCCGGTCGATCGCGTTCGCGACCTCCTGCTGGCTCACGCCGTCGCTCAGCAGCTTTTCGATTTCTCCCCGCAGCGCCTGCTCGGCCTTGGCGAGATCGATGTCTGGGCGCGGCGAGATGTAGAAGCCGAAGTCGGTGGTATCGAGCGCGCTCGGCGAGTACCAGCTGCCGGCGGAGACGGCGAGCGCGTCCTCCACCACCAGCCGTTCGTAAAGGCGGCTCGTCGGCCCGCCGCCCAGCACCTCGCTCAAGACCTGCAGGGCGTAGGGCCGGTTGGCCTCCTCGGCGGTGTTGTAGCTGGGCGCCAGGTAGCGGATCGACAGCGAGGGCTGGCGCACCCGCGGGCTCTCCAGCTCGACCCGGCGCGGGGCGTTCTGCTCCGGCTCGTCCAGGCGGTCGCGCGCGGGCACATCCGCCCGGGGGATCGGGCCGTAGTGCTCCTCGGCGAGCGGCCGGACCTCCTCGGCCGTGACGTCGCCGGCGATGATCAGCACGGCGTTGTTGGGCGCGTACCAGCGCTCGTAGAACGCCTCCATGTCCTCGGCCGTAATGCTCTCGACCGTCTGCTCCCAGCCGATGATCGGGGTGCCGTAGGGGTGGTGCAGAAACAGCGACGCGTTCGCCATCTCCATGAGCTTGCCCGAGGGGTTGGTCTCGACCCGCTGGGAGCGCTCCTCGATCACGACCTGCCGCTCGGTCTTCACCTGGGCGGGGTCGAGGACGAGGTTGGTCATCCGGTCGGCCTCGAGCTCCATGATCAGCTCGAGCCGGTCCTTGGCGACCGTCTGGAAGTAGCCGGTGTAGTCGTAGCTGGTGAACGCGTTCTCGCGCCCGCCGTTGCGCGCGACGATATCGGAGAACTCGCCGTCCGGGTGCTCCTCCGTGCCCTTGAACATCATGTGCTCGAGCACGTGGGCGATGCCCGCCTTCTGGATCGGCTCGTCGGCGCTGCCGACCTTGTACCAGAGCATCTGGGTCACGATCGGCGCGCGGCGGTTGGTCACCACCACGACCTGCAGCCCGTTGTCCAGCGTGAAGGTCTCGGGATCGAAAATCTGCGCGCGGCCCTGGCCGGGCGCGGCGAGTGCGACCAGCGCGACGGCCAGCGCGCCGAGGGCGGCGGGGAACAGTCGGGGTAAACGGCGCATCGTCTGCAGGCACCTCGTCGAGACGGTGAACAGGGCCGAGCCGGTGCGGCGATCGCCCGCACCCCGGCGGCGGCGGCCGGACCCCCGGCCGCGGCACGGCATGATGATTCTATATGGCGGCCATGCGGGGCGCGGGCAACGCGCGGGCGGATGACGATATTGCGGCAGGCCCCGCCACACGGACCCCGCGGGCGACGCCGCCCGCGCACCCGCTGGACAACCGGGACGAAGCTCGCCCGCCGCCGGTGGGCGGTGGGACCAGGGAACGGCCTAAAGGTCGCCCAGGATGCCGCGGTCCCGGCGCTGCTCGACGGGCACCTCGCCGGCGGTCAGCGGCTTGCCCTGGGCGCGGTTCTCCCGCAGGCGCCGGGCTTCCGCCGGCGCGTCCACGGCCTCGCCCGGCCGCGGGCTGTCCTGCCAGAAGATGTAGTCGTCGAGCGGCCCGCGCAGCGCCTCCGCGCGCGCTTCCGACTCGCGGGCGACGATCTCGCGGATGTCGTCCGGGGCGGCGCCGGCGTTGGCGCGCGTGAGCAACCGCCGTTCGCCGTCGCTGAGGGCCCCGTCGCTCGAGGTCCGCTCGCCGGCCGCCGCGCTGCTGCCGCCCGTAAGGCCGCCGCTCGACAGCGCACCGGTCTGCGTCGCCTGACCGCCGGGCGAGCTCGCGAACAGCGCCTGTCGGGCGC
>JBEPXK010000676.1:0-2476 GCA_041641915.1 Planctomycetota bacterium | reverse complement strand
GGGCATGCCGGTGCGCCTACGCGCTGCCACGGGCATCAATGATGCCATGGAGATCAGCTGCACCGCCCTGTACGAGTACCGCGACACGATCTGGTTCACCGAGGAGATCGGCGTCAAGATCGTGCCCGAGGTGGTGCCGGATCGCGCCCCCGTGGCCAGCGCTGGGCACGATGTGCGGGTCCCGGCCGACACCACCGTGGCGCTGCACGGCAAGGTCGGCGACGACGGCGAACCGCAGTACCTGTGGCAGCAGGTCGCGGGCCCGAGCGTCACCATCGCCGACCCCCTGTCGCGCATCACCGAGGCGACGCTCGGCGACGCCGGCACCTACGTGTTCCGCTTCACGGTCGACGACGGCGTCAACGATCCGGTCAGCGACGAGATGACGGTCGTGGTCTACCAGGATGGCAACGCTGCGCCGAGCATCAGCATCACCAATCCCGCCGACGGATGGCGCACCAGCGAACGCACCTACTCGCGCGCCGCGACCCTGGATGTGCACTTCGATGTCGCCGACAGCGATGGCTCCATCGCGCGGGTCGAACTGCTGATCAACGGTGTGGTAGCCGGTTGCGCGGCCTGGGACGACAGCCTGGACATACCGGCCTGGCGCTTCGTGCACGGCATCCACGACGGTGTATACACCCTGGTGGGTCGCGCCTGGGACGACGACGGCGCCTCCACCGACAGCGCTCCGGTGCAGGTGACCTGCTCTACCGGCGAGAAGGTGACGATCGAGATCCTGCATCCGACGGGCGACGATGTGCAGCTGGACTACAACGAGGACTTCGTCTTCCGCTACCGCCTCAGCGGCGGCGACGGCCATACGATGTCGCATTCCTTCCGCATGGATGGGATGATCGTCGAATACCCGGTATCGCAGACGGAGAAGGACGTGATCTACGAATACAACTGGGGCCAGATCGGCACCGGTCCGCACGTGTTGCGTTTCGACGTGCACGACCGCTGGGACGACGCCAACGGGGATATGCACCGGCGCATGCTGCAGGAATTCGTCCGCTTCGAGATCGTGCAGCCGGCGCAGATCGCCGATCCGGTGGCGCTCGCTCCGGCGATGGTCGACGAGGAGTATAGCCTGCCCTTCACCGGCGTGGGCAACCTGGAGCGCACCTGGCGTTTCATTAGCGGCGCGGTGCCCCCGGGCATGGTCTTCGATACCGAATCGGGCATCTATACCGGCATCCCCACCGAGGTCGGTGCCTATACCTTCACCATCGGTATCCAGAACGATCACGGCTCGGCGACCCGGACCTACACCCACGAGGTGCATCGCGAGCATCCGCGCGCGATCCGCATCATCAACACCGAGACCACGTGGGAGGTGCTGCCCCAGGACGGCCTGCCGGTGAAGATCATCGACGACCACGACGTATTCGAACAGCTCGATGCGACCAGGGATCACGATCTCACGCCGGCTGGACCGCAAGGCGCCGGTTGATATCCTGACCGGGAGTTCCTGCGTCGCGCCGCAGGAACTCCCGGTCATTCATCATCCCCTTTCCAGCAAGGATGGGCATGTCGCCAGACGAGGACGCCGGCCGCGAAGCGGTGATGCAACGCGCCATCGCTTGTCGCAATGAGGTGCTCGCCTTCCTGGTCGGCCTGACGCGCGACCACGATCGCGCCGAGGACCTGCTGCAGGAATCTTTCCTGGTCATCTGCCGTCAATGGCGCGACTACGACCTGACGCGGCCCTTCGTGCCGTGGGCCATCGGCATCGCCAAGCGCACCTTCCTTGGTTCGCTCAAGGACCGACACCATCGCCTGGTGCTCTTGGAGTCGGATGTGCTCGAACAGGCCTTCAGCGAACGCCGTCACACTGACAGCAGCCAGGAGCTGCTCAACGCTTTGCGCTGCTGTGTGGCCCTGCTCAGCGAGCGCCAACGCCGCTGCTTTGACCTGCGCTATCGTCTTGATCTGTCGCACACCCACATCTGCCGCCGCCTGGGGATGAGCGCCAACGCCGTCTATCAGTTGCTGACCCGCACCCGGCGCTCCTTGCGCGAATGCGTGGCCCGGCAAGGTGCGCTGCCAGGGGCCAGCCCATGAGCAGACCGCCGCCCATCGACGATCGCCTGCTGCGGGGCGAGCTCGACGACGCGCAACGCGAGCGCCTGGTGCGGGCCGTCGCCGATTCGCCGCAGGCACGCGCCGAGTGGGCGCAGTGCCTGCTCGAGGACGTGCTCCTGCGCCAGCTCGCGCAGCCGCCTCAGAGCACCTTCGCACGCCGCCGCCGCTGGATGCCCGTTGCGCTGGTCGCGACGGCAGCACTGCTCCTGTTGGGGGTGGGTCTGGCGATCGCCCTCGGGGATGGCGATGCTCCCACGACGCCGCCGGATCCGGCGACCCGTGTCCACAACATCGGACCGGATCGCTACGCCGGCACGGCCGACGGTGCCGCGTGCCATTATCTGGGCGCCCAGCTCCCCGAACCGGACGCCGCAGGCACGTGGCA
>JBEPXK010000675.1:0-2481 GCA_041641915.1 Planctomycetota bacterium | reverse complement strand
AATTCGTAGCGTAGCCGCAGGGGGCCAGGCGCAGGCCAGGCGCAGGCCAGGCGCAGGACCGCCTGCTCGCCGCTGGGGGGGAGCGGTAGGCGGACGGTCTGGGTCGGCCCACCGTCGAGTTCGATTCGCCAGCCGCTGACGGCCTCCGGCGCGGCGTCATCCGCCCGCCAGACACCCCCGGGGCCGAGCAGCAGTCGCCGTGCCGCGGGCGCGCTCGCGATCGCGATCGGATCGGGCAGAGGGTGTGCGGCGACCCCGGCCAGGAAGGAGTCCAGTTCCGGGCCCGGCGCGAAGGCCGTTGCCCCGGCGGTGAAGGTGTCCTGTTCGTCTGGGTGCTGCCAGGTGACCGCACCGTGCGTGACCTGGAGCAGACTGCCTTCGTCGGCGCAGCGGGTGGTGAAGGCGGTGCCGGCGACGATCGCGCTGGCGTGCGGGGTGACGATGCGCCAGGGCCGGCGCGGCTGACGCTGGGGATCGACCTGGCAATGGAGCACGCCAGACTCCAGCCGGACCCCGTCGCCATCGTCGAGCAGGCGATAGGCGGTCTGATCTTCGGCGCGCAGGTGCACGCCGGGCGGCAGCGGCAAGCGATCGGTCGCCGCAGCGCGCGGCCACAGCAGGCCGAGGCCGAGGCCGAGGAGCAGCACTGCCGCCGCGAGCAGCGCCGAGCCGAGCCGTCGGCGGCGACGCAGCCGATGGCGCACGGCCCGGACCAGCCGCTCCTGTTCGGCCGGGTCTGCGCCGCGCGCGTGGTTGCTCAACACCAGATCCATGTTGCGCAGGGCGCCCATCTGTTCGGCGCGCTCGGAGCCGGCGTGCTGCCGGGCTTCGGCCATCTGCGCCTGCGCCACGCGCGGATCGTCGCGTAGCGCGGCGGCGAACCGGTCGAGATCGGCGTCCTCACTGTGGAGCTCAGGCATGGTCCCTCTCCGTGGCCTTCCGAAGGTACTTCCCCTTACCCAGCACACACGATCGAAGATTTTCCAACAGCTGCCGGAGGCGGCGCGCCAGAGTGGGCGCCGGACGGCCGCTGCTCTTGGCCAGTTCGGCCACCGTGCGTCCGTCTCTGTAGCGCAGAAGCAGCAGTTCGCGATCCTCCGAGGAGAGCCGTGAGAGGCAGCGTTCCAGCCGCAGGCGGCTCCAACGGGCCTCATCGCGTTGTTCGAGCCACTCGCCGGGATGGTGTTCATCCGGCGTCTCGAACAGCACTTCGTGTCGACGCCATCGGCGCGAACGGGCGAGGCGTTCCTTGCGTGCCAGATTGCGGGCGATGCCGCGCAGCCAGGGCAAGGGGTCGCTGCCGCTGCGGAAGTCGCCGCGTCGGCGCCAGGCGACGACGTAGGTCGATTGCAGCACCTCGTCGACCATCGGCTGGTCGTAACACAAGGCCGCCACCGTGACCCGCAGATCGCGCTGGGTCGCACGCACGAGTTGCTCGAAGGCTGCCGCACCGCCGGCCGGCCAGTTGGGGTCCGGCCCGGAGTCATCAGCGGGATCGACGCTCTGGTCGTGGGGCATGCGGCGGTCTCGTAGAGGTGGGCGGATCCGTGGGGGCGGGCGCCGCTGCCGGAAGCGGACGCGACGCGCAGGTGCTGATGGCGGGGCCGGAGAGCAGAACCAGCTCCCGGCCTGGATGCCAGGGTTTTGGCTCGGGGTAGCGTACAGGTCGTGATTCCCCCCGCTCGGCGTGGGGTGTTTCACTGGCCGCAACGGGCCACGAGCGAGTCAGACACTGCTGCGGCTGGCTCGCGACGGATCCACTCGAGCGGAGATCGGTGGGGGAATCCCTTGCGTCCGGAGGTCTCCCGTCTTGCGCCCCGTGGTGATCGGTTGTTGTCTGCTCGTCGTCAGCGTCTCGGTGGTCGTGGCGGTCGACGCGCCCGCCCTGCCCGTGGCCGGCGGGACCGACAGTGCCGCCTGCGAGCTCGCCGCGTCGCCATGTACGCCATCCGGACAGAGGGATGGCGGCCTGGAAGCGCTCGACGCGCCAAGGTCCGGCCAGGGCGCGGTGCTGATCACCGAGGCGCTGACCCATACCGAGGCGCCGGACCTGGACACGATCGAACTGCACAATCCCTCGGACAGCTTCGTCGACATCGGCGGCTGGTGGCTGAGCGACGATCACGGCGATCCGCAGCAGTGGCGGATCCCCGATGGGACCGGCATAGCGCCCGGTGGGTATCTCACCTTCGATGAACGCGATTTCGGCGAGGTCTTCCGCCTGTCATCCCTGGGCGAGGAGGTCTACATCTTCGGCGTCGATAGCGACGGTGTGCTCGATGGCTATGCGCACGGCTTCGCATTCGGCGCCGCCGCCGCCGGCGTTGCCTTTGGTCGCCACGTCACATCGACCGGCGATGAGCACTTCGTGGCCCAGAGCGCGAGGACGCTTGGCGCGGCCAACGGCGACCCGGCGATCGGTCCGGTGGTGATCAGCGAGATCATGTACCACCCCGTTGACGGCGAACCCGAATGGATCGA
>JBEPXK010000674.1:0-2482 GCA_041641915.1 Planctomycetota bacterium | reverse complement strand
CACGGTGGCGAAGAGCTCGGTGATCGTCTCCGGGCGTGCGAGCTCGCCGCTGACCGCGATCGCGTCGGCCTCCATCGCCACCGCGGCGGCGAGGTCGAGCAGAGCCACGCGGCGCGCGCGTTCGGCCTCATCGTGTTGATCCAGCGCCGCGAGGACGCGCAGGCGGCTCTGGCGGATATCGAGGTCGGTGACCGTGCCCGCCGCGCGACGCTCGCGGGCGTCGTCGAGTTCGCCGCGACGCTGCTCGAGCCGGTCGGCGGCCACCGCCAGTCGCGCGCGGGCCAGACGCACCGCTTCGACCGCGAGCCGGGCGTTGTAAGCGATATCGCGTTCGGCGCGTTCGATCTGGCTCCCGGCGCGCTGCACGTCGGCGGCGCGGCGCTCTGCGGCCGCATCGTGGCGCCCGAAGCTCCAGAGCAGCTGACGCAGCTCGACACCGGTGCGGTAGTACTCGTCCGAGGTGATCACCTGGCTTGGGGCGCCGGTGGTCGGGTCGATCGCATCCGGGCTGTCGCCGATATGCGTGTAGCGGGCGTGGGCGCTGAGCGCCGGCCAGGCGAAGGCGTCGGCGGCGCGCGAATCGGAACGGATCGCCGCCGCCTCGCCGCGGGCCGCGAGCACCAGTTCGCTGCGCTCGCGCGCCAGCCGGGCCGCCTCGTCGGCGTCGAGGTGCAGCGCTTCGGCCGTTGAGGCCGCGGCGCAGCAGACGAGGCAGACGACGAGCGGGGCGAGGCGGGGATCAGGCATGGTGGGGCTCCGCGGGTTCGGCCGGCGAGCGGACGAGATGCTCGCTAGCGCCGATGAGCAGATCATAGAGCACCGGCACGATCAATAGCGTCATGATCGTCGACATGCTCAACCCGGCGACGAAGCAGGTGGCGAAGGGGCTCCACTGGACGCTGAACTCGGGGATGCCGATCGCCATCGGCAGCAGGCCGGCGATGGTGGTGACCGTGGTCATCATGATCGGTCGCATGCGTTGGTGACCGGCGAGCAGCAGGGCCTCGCGGCGGTCGCGGCCCTCGGCCCGGCGGCGATTGATGAAATCGATCAACACGATGGCGTCGTTGACCACCAGACCGGTGAGGCCGATGATCGCGATGAAGCTCTGCATGGTGAACCAGAAGCGCTGTTCGCGGATGAAGCCCTCCGGCAGCCAGCCGAACAGAGCCGAGAACAGCCCCATCACCAGGATGACGCCGGTGAAGCTGAAGACGATGTTCGAGAGGATCAGCAGCGGCTGGAGGTAGCTGTTGAACTGCACCGCCAGCACGGCGTAGATCAAAAAGACCGCGATGCCGAAGGCCACGATCAGGCTGCGGTAGCTCTTCTGTGTGGCTTCGGTCTCGCCGCCGAAGGCGATGGTCGCGCCGGGGTGCTGGTCGGCGCGGGCCCGATACCACTGCGCGATGCGGTCCGTGAGGTGGACCGCGTCCTGGGTACTGTTCTCGGCGACGCCGGCGGTGATGGTGATCATCCGCTGGTAATCGCGGCGCACCAGGCTGGCTGGGCGCTGGCGGGCGGCGAGGTGGCCGAGGTCGCCGAAGCGGACCACGCGCCCGCCCGGGTCGTCGACCACCGGGATGTTGGCGATGGCGATCGGTTGGCGCAGGGCTGCGGGATCGATGCGCAGGCGCACCGGGATCTCGTCGTCGGTGCGCAGGTAGTCGCCGACCCACAGGCCGTCGAAGGCGCCGGCGACGAACTCGCGCACCTGGCTCGGCGGCAGGTCGAAGCGGGCTGCGGCGGCGGGGCGGACGTGGAAGGCGAGCTCGTCGTGGTAGAGGTCGCGGTCGTGTTCGATGTCGGCGATCCCCGCGAGCTCACCGTCCTGTTCGGCGCGCATCCAGTCGTAGAGCTCCATCGCCAGGCCCTCGACCGCGGCGTCGGTCAAGCCGGTGACGCGGACGTTGACCTTGGCCCCGGTCGGCGGGCCGTCGCGTTGCGGACGGACCTCGATCCGGACGCCGTCGTGGGCGAAACGGTGCTGGAGATCGGCGCGCAACTCGGCGACGAAAACGAGCGCGTCGTCGTAGCGCTGCTGCGCGCGCGGCGGCAGTTCGACGAAGATGAAGCCGTGCTGATGGCTGTAGCGTTCCTTGTAGGACTCGTCCCAGACCATGCCGGCCATGCCGGTGCAGGTGGCGACCTCGCTGCGCGGGCGCTGCATGATCTGGGTGCAGATCTCGCGCACCAGCGCGTCGGTCTGATCGAGCGGGGTGCCCGAGGGCGCGAACACGCTCACGTTGACCACCGCGGTGTTGTCGGGGAAGAACTCCATCTTCAGCAGCGGGCGGGTGTCGGGATCGAGGCGCGGACCGTAAACGCTTTGCACCAGCACGCCGACGGCGGCGGCGAACAGCAGCAGCGCGATCCCGACCGCCGCGGCGCGGTGGGCGAGGTTCCACCGTAGCAGGCGGTCGTAGATCCGCGCCAGCGCGCCGATCGGGCCCGGGCGCGCGAGGAAGGCGGCGGTGTTCTC
>JBEPXK010000673.1:0-2484 GCA_041641915.1 Planctomycetota bacterium | reverse complement strand
AGATGGGCGTGATGCTGGTCTCCGATATGCACCGGGCCATCGGCCAGGAGATTTTCAACGTGCCGCAGTTTACCAAATGGTCGAATGCCGTGGCCGACGTCATGCTCTACAACTGAACCGGACAGGTTGTCGAAGGTTATGAGCGAGCAGGATCTGGAAACCAAGCTGGCCGCCGCGCGCACCAAACTGATCATCGACAAACCGTTTCTGGGCGCGCTGGTGTTGCGCCTGCCGATGGTCAAGGGCGACCCGAACTGGTGCAAGACCACCGCCACCGATGCGCGCAAGTTCTATTACAACACCGAGTACATTAACGATCTGAGTCTGGCCCAGACCCAGTTTGTGCTCGCCCATGAGGCGTTGCACTGCGCGCTGTCCCATTTCGCCCGGCGCCAGCACCGGGTGCGCCATCGCTGGGATCTGGCCTGTGACTTCGCGATCAATCCGATCCTGATCAAGGACGGCCTCACGCCGCCGCCCAACGCGCTCTATCAGCCGATGTTCGACGGCATGACCGCCGAAGAGATCTATCCCATGCTGGATGATTTCGAGAACGAGACGCCGCAGGATCACCACGTCTACGATGAATCCGACTCGGACGGCGAGAATCCGCAGGGCGACCAGGAACCGCCGACCGAAACGCCGTCATCGCCGCAGGATCAGCCCGACGAGCAGGGCAGTGACGACGAGGAGCCCGATTCGCAGCCCAACCAGGGTCAGGGCGGGAACAGCGACACGGATGACGCCGACAGCGAATCCGACGGCAACGGCACGCGCCCGCAACTCGACGAGGACGAAATCAAGGGCGGTGGTTCGAGCCCGGAGCCGGATGAATCCGACTCTCCCGAGGGGGCCCCACAGCCCGCGCCATTGTCACACAGCGAACGCGAGGCGCTCAGTGTCCAGTGGAAGCAACGCCTGGCCGGCGCGGCCCAGTCGGCCATGCAGGCCGGCAAGCTGGGCGAGGATATGGCGCGACTGGTGGATTTTCTGCTGCAGCCGGAGCTGCCCTGGCGGGCGCTGCTGGCCCGCTATATGAGTTCGGTGGCACGCGACGATTACAGCTATACCCGACCCAATCCCCGGCGCGGCGACCCCGCCGTTTATCCGAGCCTGCGCAGTCAGCAGGTGGATATCGTGGTGGCCATTGATACCAGCGGCTCCATCTCCGATGGCGAGGTGCAGGAATTCATCTCGGAAATCGATGCCATCAAAGGCCAGATGCGCGCCCGCATCACATTGCTGGCCTGTGACTCGGAACTGGCCGAGGAGGGCCCCTGGATCTATGAGCCGTGGGACGAATTCAGCAAACCGATGGCGATCACCGGCGGTGGCGGAACGTCGTTCGTGCCGGTGTTCGAGTGGGCCGAGCGCCAGGATCGGTATCCGGAGCTGTTGATCTATTTTACCGACGCCGAGGGGCAGTTCCCCAAATACGAACCGGGCTTTCCGGTGATCTGGCTGGTCAAGGGCAAGACGCCGGTGCCCTGGGGTCAACGCATTCAGCTGAACTGATACAATAGACTCATGGAACTCTCCAACGAAGACGCGCTGCGCCTGAATGTGCTGTTGAACCAGGATCTGCAGGCGATCCGCATCGATGAATCGAAAATGATTGTCTACGGCCTGTCGGACAAGGGCGAGGCGACGGTCTCGCTCAATCCCAATTGCCGGGACGAGCAATATCTCAAGCAGGTCAAGGAGCTGATCTCCACCCAGGTGCTGGGCTCGCCGGGCGGCTACCCGGTGTTCCTGCGCCGCTGGACCCGGATGGGCCAGACCAAAGACAAGAGCCTGGACAAGCTGCTGCAGCTGGGTGAGTCCGAGGCGGTGGTGGCCGTGGTCCATGCCGAAGGGCTGACCGACGATCTGGCGCGGCGCGCCTGGTGGGCCATGCCCTGTTCGGAAAATGCGCGTTGCATGTTGCGCCGCGAGGCGGTGGTGCAGGGCGAAATGGGGCCGGTGCTGGCCGATTTTCTGCTCGAATTTCTGCCCTTCGAAGAAGAGCCCCGCGACATCGTCGAGTCGGTCCGCCTGGTGCTGCAGCCGGGGCTGATCGACGAGGCGACCCGGGCCGATTTGTGGGCCAAGGGGCAGCGCAAGAACGCCTATCTGGTCGGGTTTCTCAAGACGCTGCCGGATGCGCTGCCCGAGCCGGCGAAACCCCATCCTGAATTCGAGACGCTGCAACCGGCGCTTGATACTCTGATCGAGCAGGGCAATCCGGCGGCGCGGCAACTGCGGCGCACCCTGGATGCACCCGGCCAGGCCTTTCTCCAGACCGCCACTCAGGTGATGAAAAAGCCGGCCAACCAGGATGTGGTGGTGGCCCTGCTTGAGGCGATTGAAGACTACTTTGCCGGTTTGCATCCCGGTTGCGCGCCATGCCGCGAAATCGAAACGATTCTGGATACCGCCCGTCGCTGTTGCGAGGATCCGCAACAGCTGCCGGCGCCGGCCCGCGAGGTGATCGAGCAGCTGCCC
>JBEPXK010000672.1:0-2491 GCA_041641915.1 Planctomycetota bacterium | reverse complement strand
TCACACCCGCTCTCGTCCTGATCGGCGTCCTGCTCCTCGGTTGCGGCCCGTCAGGACCACGGGTGTCCCGATCCAAGGCCCTGGCATGGCACGATGTGCTCACCGTCCAGGTGCAGAAGGTCTGGGACATGATGAAGTGGCACGTCGAGACCGATCCGCACGTGACCCACCTGGTCGAGGTACGCATCCTCCACGGACCGCCCGACCAGATCGGCTACGACGTGCTGCTACCCTACGACGCCCACGCCTGCGGCACCGAGAGCGAACCACGCAAGCCCCCCCCGCCCGCCGGGTCCCAGGTGACCATCATGCCCTCGCAATGGGTGATGGCCGACACCGGACGGCGGCGCTATCGGCGGCGGTTCTGAACCGGCCATGATCCGCGACGCCGCACTCTGTGCCTGCCTGATCCTGCTCGTCGCCGCGTGCACCGGACGTACGCGGCGCGAACCGGTCGGAGCCTGGGTCCGCGCACGGCTCGAGAACGATATCAAGACCGCCTTCGACAGCTGGGCCAAGAACAAGCAGATCAGCTTCACCTTCGCAATGGGCGAAGCCCAGACGGCGAGCCCCGGCGAATCGCTGACCATCCCGGTTACCGCACAGGTCGACGGACAGACCGTCAGCGACGAGCCCATCCGTATGCGCTGGGACCCGGACCACGAGGCGTGGGTGGGTTACTTCGCCTTCCGCTACGCCGACGCGATCCTCGGGCGTTTCGGCCGCGAGTACGAGGCCAGCTACGGCCTGGTCTATGGCGAACGACCGCGGCTGATGCCAGGCGCCCGCGCCCCGCAGGAGCCCCGCCGGCCCCCTCCTGCCGCCGCTGGCACGACCGAAGCAAAGGAAGCGCATGATCCCGACGGGATACCACAACCCGCGCCCACCGCCCGATAACCATAGCGGCCACGAGACGCTGGCCAGCGGACTCGAATTCCTCTCCCGCCGCGTCGACCGGCTGAGCCTCGCGTGTCAGGCGCTCTGGGAACTGGTGCGCGACAACACCGCCTTGAGCGACGCCGATGTCGTGGCCAAGGTCGAGGAGGTCGATCTGCGCGACGGCCACCGCGATGGCCGTTGCGCCACCACCCCCCGCCTGTGCCCGAGCTGCGAGCGCCCGCTCAACCGGCGCCAGGAACGTTGCCTGTACTGCGGCCACCAGCTCGACGCCGGCGCCCCGTTCCTGGTCTGAGACGCGCGGCGATGATCCTGCTCATCAACGACGACGGCATCAAGGCCCCCGGCCTGCGCCTGCTCTACCAGGCGCTGCGCACGCACACCCGTCACCCGGTGCTCGCGGTGGCGCCGGCAGCCCAGCACAGCGGGCAAGCCCATGCCATCACCCTCGAGCGCGGTCTGAACGTCGAGCCGGTGCTCGAATCCGATTTCTTCGGCTTCAGCGTTGACGGCACCCCGGTCGACTGCCTCAAGGTCGCGCTCAAGGTACTCTGCCCCACCCGTCCGCGACTGGTGGTCAGCGGGATCAACGCCGGGCCGAACGTGGGGCGCAGCCTGTTCTACAGCGGCACGGTGGCCGCCGCGCTCGAAGCGGCGGTCGAGGGTCAGGCCGCCCTGGCGGTGAGCCAGGACGTGGGCGAACCCGACCTCGCCGCGGCGGCCGACTACGCCGCCCGCTTCGCCCACCGCTGTCTCGGGCGCCGCGAACTCGTCGGCTCGGTGCTCAACCTCAACCTGCCGGCGGTTGGCGTCGAGACCTGGGGCGAGCTGCGCCTGGTGCCGCACGGGATGTCCGGCTTCGACGAGACCTACGTTCCGGTGCGCGTCGGCCAGCGCATCGCGCTGCAGCTCCACGGCGAGCGCGTCGAACTCGAACACGAGAACGAGACCGACGCCCACGCACTGGCCGCCCACCATCCCACCCTCACCCTGCTCGAACCCGACTTCAACGCTGCTGATATGCGCCTGCCCGGCCGCCTGCTCGACCGGCTACGCCGGATCGAACCGAGCGCGACCGCGGCCTCCTGATCCCCCCGCCCGCCCGCTGCGGACTCCGGCCTTGGCAGACCACTGCCAGGCCTACCATGCAGCACGCCCGCCCATCGCGAAAGGACAGCCCCATGGCGCTGACGCCGTATTTCAAGGACATCCCCGACATCACCTACGAAGGGCCGCAGAGCGACAACCCCTTCGCCTATCGCCATTACAACCCGACCGAGAAGATCGCCGGCAAGAGCATGGCCGACTGGCTGCGATTCTCGGTCGCCTACTGGCACACCTTCTGCGGCGATGGCTCCGACCCCTTCGGCGCCGCCACCATCTGCCGCCCCTGGGAAGAAGGCCGCAGCGGCATGGACCTGGCCCTGGCCAAGGCCGACGTCGCCTTCGACTTCGTCGCCAAGCTCGGCCTCCCCTACTACTGCTTTCACGATCGCGACGTCGCGCCCGAGGGCGACTCGCTCAAGCAGACCAACAAGAACCTGTGGACGGTGGCCAAGCGCTTCAAACAGCTGCAGAAGACCACCGGCATCAA
>JBEPXK010000671.1:0-2499 GCA_041641915.1 Planctomycetota bacterium | reverse complement strand
ACGCGCGGGTGCGTACGCTCACCGAGTCCTGAGGCTTTCTTCAGAGGGGGCGCTGCCCCCTCTGGTAGAAGCCTCAGTCCTGAGTGCGCGCGGTCTTCTGACGGTCTTCTGAGACGGCAACCGGCGGCGGGGCGACAGCTTCGCCGCCGGTTGCGTCAGGGCGCCGGCGGGTCTCAGCCGGCGGCGTCGGCGAGCGCGGCGTGGATCGCCGCGGCCTGCGGATCGCAGACCATGCGCGTCGGATCAGCGCGGAACCACGCCACCGAGCGCTCCAGGGCGCGCTGCAGGGTCAGATTGCAGGCGAAGCCGGGCACCGCGCGCAACAACCGGCTGTTGTCGAAGATGCCCGGGTGGCACTTGTCGCCTTGGAGTTTGGGCCCGAGCTGCGGGTGGGCCGCAGCGATGCGCGCGGCCGGGACGTGGCGTAGCTCGGGGGTACGGCCGAGGATGGCGCCGAGACGCAGGTGGAATTCGTTCCAGCTGGCCGCCTCGTTGGTGGTGAGGTTGAAGGTGGTACCGATGGCGGCGGGGTTGCCCAGCAGCCCGCCGAGCGCGCGGGCGAAGTCCTCGGTCGCGGTCAACGCCCAGGGATTGCGTCCGTCGTCGGGCACGACCACCGGCTCGCCGGCCGCGATCCGCGCGCAGAGGGTCCAATCGCAGCCGGAGAAGGGGGAGGGGATCCAGCGGCGCGAGAAGGTGTGCGACGGACGCACCACCGTCAGCGGGAATCCGGTGCCATGACGTTCGGCGAACCAGCGCTCGGCGGCCAGTTTGGCCTCGGCGTAGGGCGACGCAGGGTTGCCGAGTGGATGGTCCTCAGCCACCGGGATGGCGTGGGGCTTGGCGTAGACGGTGGCGGAGGAGATATACACGAACTGCGCGCAGCGCCCGGCGCAGACGTGGTGGGCCGCGGCGGCCTGGTCCGGATCGAAACAGAGGAAGTCGACCACCGCATCGAACTGCGCGTCTCCGAGCGCCGAGGCCATCGCTGCGGCGTCGGCGCGATCGGCGATGAACTGTCGCACTCCGTCCGGCGGCGGTTGTGAGCCACGGTTGAGCACGCTCAGCTCATGACCGCAGGCCTGCCAGGTCAGCACGCAATCGGACGAGATGTTGCCGCTGCCACCGAGGACCAGGATCCGCATGTCATCTCCTTCCGGATGTGCTCCCGGCACGGTAGGGGGGCGGTTCGTGACGCAAGCAGCCCACCGCAGGCTGTGATACCGACGGTGGCATTGTCCACGCTCCGGCGTAGAATGGATTGGACATGCCTGCCGACGAGAACGCGACATAATGCATAGTGGTCCAGGGGTTTCGGGTCAGCCCCTGCCGGTCGACGTCGCCGACCACGACGGCTGGCTCGCGTTGGCGGTGCGGCGTGAGAACACGCCCTCGATGTGGCAGGCCGACTGGGCTCGCGCGATCTACGACTCGCGCCCGGGGCCCTATGCCGGATTGGCGTTCGACCTGCGCCATCTCCATCACCCCTGTTCATCGTTCTTCAGCGGATCGTTGTGGTTGCATCAGGCCTACGGCCTCGAGGGCAACCGCATCGCGCTGCAGAACGCCGGCGAGCGCGTGCGGGCGGTAATCGAGGTGTTGCACGTGCATGACTTCTTCGTGTTCTCGCGATAGGGGGTGCTGCACTTCCCTTTGCGGCCCTGGCGCGTCGCGGCTGGGCTCGCCCGGAAGTGGCGGTGCTCGCGCTTGTCGCTCCCGCGGTCGGGCGGGCTGCCGAAGGCGCGAGGGGCAGTGCTCTTTTTGAAGAAAAACGCCCCACCGTCCGAGGGACGGTGGGGCGAGGTGGGGTCCCAGATCGGATTTGAACCGACGACCTCCAGAGCCACAATCTGGCGCTCTAACCTACTGAGCTACTGGGACCGCGTGAGGGCGCAGACGGTAGAGGGCCTGCAGTAGGGGTCAAGAAGGCAATGCCACCGCCCTCGCCGTGGTGCCCCGATCAGTCCGCCGCGTCGGTCGGCCAATCGCCGGTGAACACGCGCGTGGCGGGGCCGGCCATGGTGATCGGGCCCGCGCCGTCCCAGCTGATGTCCAGGTCGCCACCGTTGAGCCTGACGGTGGTCGCGCCGGGGGCGACCACGCCGGCGAGGACGGCCGCGACCACCGCCGCGCAGGCGCCGGTGCCGCAGGCCCAGGTTTCGCCGGAGCCGCGTTCCCACGTGCGCTGACGCAGGATCTGACCGTCTGATGCGTCCAGACGACTGACGAACTCGACGTTGGTGCGGTTGGGGAAGGCCGGATGGTGTTCGAGCAGCGGTCCAGCGGTGCAGACCGGCGCGCTATCGACATCGTCGACGAAGATCACCGCGTGCGGGTTGCCCATGCCCACGGCGACGGCGGGGAAGGGGGGGTGGCCCTCCACCGAGAGATCGAGTCCCAAGAGGGGGCCAGGGCCGGGATGGTTGACCGGTACCGCGGCCGGGTCGAGTCGCGGCCGGCCCATGTCGACGCTGGCGCCGGTGCAACGGCCAGCCGCGT
>JBEPXK010000670.1:0-2500 GCA_041641915.1 Planctomycetota bacterium | reverse complement strand
CGTCCGTCGCGTCGGAGCCCGGCGAGCAGTTCGGATTCGGTGATCGCGAACTGGGTGGTGCGCTCCTCGAGGTGGAAGCGATGGCCGTCGTCGTCGACGGCGAGGGTGAGGATCTCAGTGAAGCAGCCCGGCTGGGCGGGTTCGGCGCGAAAGTCGCAGGACAGCCGCACCGGCCCGCGGCTGACGCTCCAGTGATCGCGCAAATCGCGGGGGTCGTCGAACAGCACGCACCAGTCCATGAAATACAACCCGCCGGGGCGCAGGGCGGCGGCGGCCCGCGCCAGGTGCCGGTCGAGTGCGGGGCGATCGGCGAGATACAGCGAGCCGAGGAACACGCACAGCAGGTCGACGCACTCGGGCAGGACAAAGCTGGCGACATCGGCCTCGAGGAACTGCGCACGCGGATGGCGGGCCACGGCCTCGGCGAGCATCGGCGGGGCGGAGTCGACGCCGATGTAGTGGACGCCGCGTTCGGCGAAGGCGTCGGCGTGGGGCGCGTGGCCGCAGGCGAGCTCGCAGACCGTGTTCAGCGGCCCTTCGGCGAAGCGCCACCAGGCCTGTTCGACGGTGTCGACCTCATCCGCGAAGTCGCGGTAGGAGAAGGCGAGGTCGTAGTAGCGCGGGTGATCGTAGACGCGGTGCACGCGGCTCCTCGGGGTCAGCTGGGGTCTGGCGCCGCTCCGGCGAGCACGAAGTAGTGCGAACCGGGGGCGGGGGTGGGTTCGACGCGCTCGATCACCCCGTCGGCGCAGAGCTCTTTGAGGTAGCTCGAAGCGGTACTCGAGGTGATGCCGAGCAGCGTGATGACTTCCTTGCGCGTCAGGCGCTGGTGTTCGCCGAACAGGCGCCGCAGTTCGGCGAGGCGGCGCATCCGCGGATTGCCGGCACCCGGCGCGGCCGGGCCGGGTGCCGCGGTGGGCGGGGCCTCGTGCGGGCTCACGGCGGTGCCGCGATGCGCGCGTTCGATCAGCCGCGCGCGTTCGTCGGCGTCATGGCGCAGCGCGCCGGCCTCGCGGAAGTCGTCGAGACCGTAGTGGGTGCGTTGGGGGTCGTGGACCACCAGCGCCTCGACCTCGCTGCGCAGTTGACGTACGTTGCCGGGCCACGGCAGCGCGTACAAGACTGCGAGCAGGTCGGCGGCAAAGTCGGCCTGCTTGCCAGCGGGATGGAAAGCAGCGAGGAAATGCCGTGCCAGGAAGGGGATGTCGTCGCGCCGCCGGGCGAGCGGCGGCAGTTCGATCTCCATCCGGCGCAGGCGGTAGAGCAGGTCCTCGCGGAAGCGGCCGGCGGCGACCTGCGCGTCGATGTCGGCGTTGGTCGCGGCGATGATCCGCGCCGCGAGACGCTCGGCGCGATCGCTGCCCACGGGGCGGTATTCGCCGCTCTCAAGCAGGCGCAGGAGGTTGGCCTGGAAGCCCGGGCTGGAGTCGCCGATCTCGTCCAGGAACACCGTGCCCTCGCCGGCGCTGGCCAGCAGGCCGCGGCGGGCGGCCTCGGCGCCGGTGAAGGCGCCTTTGGCGTGACCGAAGAGCTCCGATTCGAGCAGGTTCTCCGCCACCCCGGCGCAATTGATCGCCACGAGTGGTTTGTCGGCGCGTCGGCTCGCGGCATGGACATGACGCGCGACGAGGTCCTTGCCGGTGCCGGTGTCGCCGAGCAGGAGCACAGGCAGATCCCAGCCGGCGATCGCGGGCAGGCGCTCGCGCAGGCGGCGCATCGGTGGGCTCTGCCCGATCAGCGGCGGCAGGTCCTGGGTAGTGGCTGTGCCCCGGGGCTTCGGTGCGGGTGTCGGAGCGGCGGCGGGAGCGATCGCGCGGCCGAAGGCGAGCAGGTCGAGCGGAGAGAGCTCGCGGCTGAGCGCCAGCTCGAAGGCGAGGCGCTCGCGCGCGCCGTGGGCCTCGGCGCGTTGGCGGCAGGTCTCCAGCCGCGCGGCCGCGCGATCACGTTGGCCCGCCTGGGCCAGGAGCCGGGCGTGGAAACAGTCGTCGAGCCAATCGCTCTGGCCATGGTCGCGGCGGTGGGCCAGCAGGGCCTGGGCGATCTCGTCGCGACCGAGGATGACCGCGCAGCGCAAAGGGGCGAACGCACGCAGCGATGAACCGGCGAGCACCTGGCGTCGGATCGCCGGCGTGTCGAGCGCCAGCTCGCCCATCGAGGCGGCGGTGCCGGTCGCGGCACGGAAGACCTGCTCGAGCACCGGGGCGGCGGCGTCGGGGAACTCGGCCGCGAGGCGGCGGATGGCGTTGGTGCTCAGCGGACGACCGATCTGCAGCGACTGCATCAGCACCAGCAAGGCTTCGTAGGTCTGCCATTCTGGGTGATGGGCGGCGTGGGCGGGGCTGTCGAGCAGGGCGCTGGCACCGCCCAGCTCGCCGCGTTCGACCGCGTCGACGAAGGCGCGCAGGTCGCGTTCGCCGCGGTCGTCCACCCCGCAGCGACGGTGGCGGCCGCGCGCCTCGCGCCCGGCCAGGGCGGCGGTGGCGCGTCCACGTCCGGCGGC
>JBEPXK010000669.1:0-2504 GCA_041641915.1 Planctomycetota bacterium | reverse complement strand
CACCGAGCGCGCAGCCCGGCGGCGGGGTGATGTCGATGCAGGTGGGCGCGCAGCGCACCTCAGTCGAGCTCCGCGATCGATGCCTCGACCGCCGCGATCGCCGATTCGATGTCCGCCTCGGTATGGGCGAGGCTGAAGAACATGCAGTGGCCGGGGTGGATGTAATGGCCGCGCTGCAACGCACCCTGGAGCATGCGGATGACCTTCGGCTTGTCCTCGAGGATCAGCGGCTGCGGCATCGCCGGGTGGCCGGCGAGCTGGTAGCCGACGCCGCCGGCCTTGCAGGCGGCGTTGATGCCTGCCATGAACCGGGTGCCCAGGCGGGCCTGATGGGCGATGCCATCCTCACGCTCGAGCCGATTGAGTACCACTTCGAGCGCGGCGAAGCTGGCCAGTTCGCAGTGGAAGGTCGCGGCGAGCCAGGCCTGCTGGCAGCGCTCGTTGGAGAGGACCTCCTCCTTGCCGACGAAGAACGCGCCGGGCAGCCCGTTGCACCAGGCCTTGCCGAAGGTGGCGATGTCCGGCTCCAGGCCGTAGAGCTCGCAGGCGCCGCCGATGGCCACGCGACAGCCGGTTTTGACCTCGTCGAGGATGGAGACGGCACCGGCTTCGCGGGCGGCATCGATCACTCCCTGGAGGTAGCCTTCGTCCGGCCCGCTCTCCTGGATGGTCTCCACGATCACCCCGGCCACCGGTTGGGCCGCGAGCGCGGCGCGCAATGCGTCGAGATCGTTGTAGGGGATGACGCAGGAGACGGCCTGGACGCCGGCAGGCACGCCGATCGGATCGATCGCGGTCCAGTCGTGCCAGCCATGGTAGCCGCAGCGCAGGAGGACCTCGCGCCCGGTGTAGGCGCGGGCGAGGCGGATGGCCTGCGAGGTCGCGGCGCTGCCGCCGATGGCGAAGCCGATGCGCCCGGCCCAGGGGAACAGGCCCAGCAGGCGTTCGGCGACCACCAGCTCGCGCTCGTGGGCGGTGGAGAAGATCACGCCGTCGACCAGCTGCTTGTGAACCGCTTCCGCCACCGCCGGATCGCCGTGGCCGAGCACGATCGGCCCGAAGCCCATGAGGTAGTCGACCAGCTCGTTGCCGTCGACGTCGGTGAAGCGCGCGCCCTTGGCCGCGCTGGCGAACACGGGGTATCCGCGTTCGAGCATCATGTGGTTGCGTTTGTGGCCCTGGCAGCCGCGCACCATCAGCGCATCGCTGCGAGCCAGGAGGCGGCGGGAGTTCTCGATGGACAGTGCGGTGGTGGGCATGGCGATCCTCTCTCGGGGTCGGGCCGGTCGTCGACCGGCGGGTCACATCTGACGCCTCCCTCAGAGCCCTCAAAACCATCGAACGGCAAGAGCCGTCGTTAACGGGTCGGCCGACCGAGGGGTGGCTTTCTGCGAAAATGGGCCGCAGGCCCGCAGAAAACGCGGCCGGAGGCCGCGAACCCCGACCGAGGCCGTGGGGGTGTGCGCCGAAGGCGCGAGGGGGCAGCGCCCCCTCTGAAGGACGCGTCACATCTCATAGGCATCTGGAGGGCGGTTGTTCGATACAACAAATCGACCTAGAATGCGTACAAACGATCATGACGCAAGCAGACCCCGTCCTGCCGGCAGTGGAAAAGGTCATCTGCGTTCCCGAGTTCCGCCCGCGAGAGACGCGGCACCGCTGGCACGAGATCGTGGTTCCCGTCGACGGCACCTACCGTCTGGCCGAATCCGAGCATGGGCCGGTGCAATGTCCGCCCGAGCGGGTGCTGGTGATCCCCGCCGGAACCGAGCACCGTCCCGACCTGCGGCCGGGGCGGGCCTTGACCTTCTACTGTTTCCGCTGGTGGCCCGAGCCGGACGATTCCGGGTACACCTTCGCCCCACGCCCCGACCCGGGCGGCCGCATGCTCTACTGCTGCAGCTGGATCTGGCAATTGGGCAACGGTTTCGCCCCGACCGCGCCCCGACCGGAACGCATCGAGCGCACCATCGGCCATCTCGCGGCGCTGGTCGTCGAACTGCTGCACGCCGACGGCCACCAGGACATGGATCCGCGGGTCGCCCGGGTGATCGAACACCTGACCGTCAATCTCAGCGAGCAGAACCGCATCGGTGATCTCGCCCGGCTGGTCGGGTTGAGCCGCGACGGGCTGATCCGGTTGTTCCGCCGCGAACTCGAAGCCACGCCCGGCCAGTGGCTCCAGCGGATGCGGGTGGAGCGCGCAGTGGCGCTGCTCTCCGGTACCACCCATCCGCTTGCGGCGATCGCCCGTCAGGTGGGCATTGGCAGCGGTAGCCATCTGTCCAACCTGATCAAGCAGGCGACCGGTCGTCGGCCCTCGCTGTACCGCCGTGGGGGTGCGGGCTGAGCCCGCAATCAGGACGGGGTCCTCAGAGCGCCAAACCTCGGAACCGCCAGCGAGTGGAGCCCAGCCCGGCTTGGCGGGGCGACCGGCCGACCGCGGGGGGGTTTTCTGCGAAAATGGGCCGCAGGGCGGAACCGGCATCGCGCAGCGATAGCCG
>JBEPXK010000668.1:0-2505 GCA_041641915.1 Planctomycetota bacterium | reverse complement strand
TCCCGCCAGCGGCAGAGTGCTACCAAGCCGATACCCAGCCTTGCGCGCGTCAGCGCGCCGCCGAGGGGGCCATGGGGGCCGGGCCGGCCCCCATCGGCCGACAGAGCCCTGTTTTCCGAAGGGCGGAGGCGGCATCGCGCAGCGATAGGTGGCCCCGGTGGGGCCACCGGCCCGCTGCAGGTGAGGCCGTCCGGTCGAGCAACCTTCGACACGGCGGGACGTTGTCGCGTTTGTAAACAGACGTGAACTGGCGCCGCCACAGAGATCGGATCAAGATTAAGTCATACGACTGAATGAGGATCGTCCATGGCTGCAGAACAGGCTGGTGGTGGGGCAGAGGACACGCGACAGGCGCTGATCGCGGCCGCTGGCGAGCTGTTCGCGCAGCAGGGCTACGACGCGACGAGCACGCGGAGCATCGCTGATGCGGCCGGGGTCAACCTCGGCGCTATCCACTACCACTTTGGCGGCAAACAGGCGCTCTATCTCGCCTGTTTCGCCATCGCCTGCCGCGCCGAGGAGAGCGAGGCCGAGCGGGCGCGGCTGTGGGCCGAGGCCGAGGCGCGCGGCGATATCGGACAGCCGCTGGTGCAGGCGCAGCTGGTGCATGCCTTCACCCGGCTGCAGGTGCGCGAGTTTCTCAGCTCGGAGCGTCCGTGGTGGCAGCAGCGGCTGTTGATCCGTGAGCTGGATCGTCCGTCGTCGGCTTACGACCGGCTGGTCGAGGACCTGTTCCGCCGCAACCACGAGCACTGGCTACGGCTCCATCACCTCGCCCGCCCCGCGGCCGACCGTCGCGCGGCGCACATCTGGGCGCTGCAACACGCGGCCCACATGGTGTTCTATCTCCAGGCGCGGCCCGCGGTCGAGAAGCTGGTCGGCCTGCCGGTCGACGCGAGCTATATCGCCGAACTGGTCGCCCAGATCGCGCGCTCGCTGATCTTCCAGCTCGGCCTGCCATTGCCGGAGGATCTGCAGTGAATCCGCGTGTACTCGGGATCGGATTCCTGGTCGCGAACCTGATCACGGTGGGCTGTGCGCGTGACCCGCAAACGGTGCGCCGCGAGCACGCCGAGCGGTTCAGCCGCGACATGGCCGACGCGACCACCGCGCTACTCGCCGCGCGCGCGCCGCTGGATCTCGACGCCTGCATCGAGATCGCCCTGGAGCGCAGCCTGGAGATCCGCACCGCCGACCTGCAGCAGCGGCTGGCCGCGATCGACCGACAGTCTGCCTTTGGCAATTTCCTGCCGAAGATCGAGCTCGAGTTCGCCCGCAGCGAGTTCCGCTACACACCGACGGCGGTGGTCGGGCCCGGCGTGCACCAGGCGACCAGCGATCGCGCCACCACCACTGCGCGCATCAGCGTGCACCAACCGCTGTTCGTGCCGCAGGCCTACTTCCTCTATCTGATGCATCGTGCTGGCGAGGACATGGCCGGGCTGGTGGCCGAGCGGACGCGGCAGCAGATCGCGCTGCATGTCGCCGCGCGCTACTACCGCTGTCTGGCCGACGCCGAGCTGGTCACCCGCCACGAACGCACCCACGAACGTACCCGTACCCTCCGGCGCGAGGTCGCCGCCTTCGTGCGCGAGGGCCTGGGCACCAGCGCCGAGCTCGCCCAGGCCGACGCCCTGCTCGCCGCCGCGCGGCTGGCCCTGAGCGATGCCCGGCGTTCGCGGCGACTGCACCAGAGCCAGTTGCTCGAGGCGATGGGGCTGCATCCGCTCGCCGAGCTCACGTTGTGCGCGCAGGAGGCGCCAGCGGCGACGATCCCCGCCCTGGCCGCGGCGGTGGAACGGGCGCTGCTGCAGCGGCTCGAGCTGTCGCTCGCCGATCGCGAGCTCGCGCAGCGGCGTCATGAGGTGCGTGCGGCGCTCGTCGCCTGGCTGCCGAAGATCCTCGGCTTCGCCAATCTCACGCTGACCTCCGACAGCCATCAGTACCACGACGACAATCTCCAGCTGGGCGTCTCCGGCGTGTTGACGGTGCTCGACGGCTTCCGCAACGTCAACGCCTACCGCGCGGCCCGCAGCCGCGTGCGCGGGGCGATGATCCGTCGCGAGCAGCGCACCCTGGCGATCATGCGCGAGGTGCTCGCCGCGCGCCAGGCGGCGGTGCAGGCCGCGGAGTCCTTCGCCGTGGCCCGGCAGGCGCTGGATGCGGCGCAGCGGCGCGATGCGGAAATGGCCGCGCGCTGGCGCGAGGGTCTGGAACGTGCGAGCGACCGCCTCGCGGCCGCGGCGGATCTGGCCGAGGCGCGGACGCAGGCGGTGATGGCCGACTACGCCCGCCGCCTTGCCCTCGCCACGCTCGACGATGTCCAGGGCCGGTCCTGGTATCAGCCGCCGGCGGCCCAGCCGGAGGAGACGAACGGATGAATCGCAGACACCTGGCTCTCTTGACTGCCCCCTCAGAGCTCCGGGAAAGGCTACCAACCCGATCCCAGCCTTGCGCGCTTCAGCGCGCCGCCGAGGGGGTCATGGGGGCCGGGCCGGTCCCCAT
>JBEPXK010000667.1:0-2510 GCA_041641915.1 Planctomycetota bacterium | reverse complement strand
CAGGCCGCCTGTCGCAGACGGGTGATCGCGGCGAGAATCGACACCCGCGAGCGCTCCAGGCCCTTGGCCCCGAGCAGATCCATGACCCCGACGCGCTCCTTCTCCTCGAGCTCGCGGTAGAAACGCTCCTGATCGTCGTTCATCTGCGCGTGCAGGCGGATTTCGGTCTTCTTCGGCAGTTCCTTGGCCACCTCCTCCTTGAGCCGGCGCAAGACGAAGGGCGCCACGCGTTCGCGCAGGCGTTTGATCGCGGCGTTGTCCTCCTGCAAGGTCTCCTTGAGCGTCTTGCGCCGCCCGAGGAAACCGGGCATGAGGAAGTGGAAGATCGGCCACAGGTCCTCGGCGCAGTTCTGCACCGGCGTACCGGACAGACAGATCCGCCGGTGGGCGTTGAGCTTGAGCGCCGCCCGGGTGGTCTTGGCCTCCGGGTTGCGGATTATGTGGGCCTCGTCGAGGATCACGCTGCTGTATTCGATCTGCTGCAGCAGCTTGATATCGCGCTGGAGGATGTTGTAGCTGGTCAGCAGCACGCCGGTGGTCGGCAGGTCGTCGAGCGACTTGGTCCGGTCGAGGCCGAGGTGGATGTAGACATCGAGTTGGGGCGCGAACTTGCGGCACTCCTCCTCCCAGTTGTCGACCACCGAGCGCGGTGCGACCACCAGGCACACGCCTGGATTCTGCCTGAGTCGGTAGAGCACGTAGGCGAGCGACTGCACGGTCTTGCCCAGCCCCATGTCATCGGCGAGCACGCCGCCCAGGCCGCGCTCGGAGAGGAACACCATCCAGTTGTAGCCGCCCTGCTGGTATTCACGCAGCGTCGCCTGCAGGCCGTCCGGCAGCGGGGTCTCGGGGATCTCGGCGCTGCCCTTGGCCAGGGAGGCGAGGTCGCGGGTGGCCTCGTCCATCTCCATGGTCCCGCCGGACTCGGCCAGACCCACCGCCAGCGCGGCGGCGTGACGCCGCACCTTGACCCGGGTCCCGCTCTTCTCGATCCCGCCGAACTCGACCAGGGTGCGATAGCGGCTGAGCCATTCATCGTTGATCTGCGCGCGCAGGCCGTCCTTGAACACCATCACGTTCTGGCCGCGCGCGGCGTTGCGCAGCAGGTCCTTGACCGGCACGCGTCGACCTTCGACCTCGGCGACGATCGACAGCTCGAGGTTGTCCTTGGTCGCCCCCAGCCGGGTGTGGATCTCGATCTCCTTCGGCGGGCGCCCGCGATGCAGCGCATCCTTGCCGCGGACCTCCCAGCCCTGGAGGTTGGGGATCACCTGGGCCAGGAAGCGGTCGGCCGCATCGCCATCGGCAACGAATCCGAAGGCGCCGCGCCGCTGGACCAGGGCGCCGCGCTTGATGAACTCGTTGCAGCGCTGGAACTCCTGATCGCGATCGCGCTCGCACTTGAGCACCTCGCCCTTGCGGCTCTCGGCCACGATCAGGCCGATGCGCTCGAGCGGGTCAATCTCTGGCAGATCCTCGTGATAGCGGAAGGTCACCCGGCCGCAGAGCCGGCTGTCGACCTCCCACATGTCGAGGATCGGCTGGGGCCGGCCGCGCACCGGGATCGCCTTCTCGGCCTGCGGCGGCACGTGCCCGGCATGGGCCAACACGCTGCGCCAGGGCTGGCGCGCGAGCAGCGACTTCTTGATCAGCACCGGACCGAGGAACAGCAGGTCGAGATCCTCCGCCGGCCCGGTCCATTCCAGCGGGATGATCCGCCCGCGGAACACGATGTGCGGGCCGGGTATGGCCCAGACCTTGCCGATGGCCGCGCCGCCGACCTCGAAGTAGAGGCGCATGTTCTCGCCCTTGTCCTCCATCATCAGCCGCGGCGAACGCGGGCTGCCCTCGAGGACGAGCGGATACTGCTGACCGTCGATGTCGAACACCGGCGGGGGGTGGAGCCCGCGCACCTGATTGAGCGCGCGGTTGATGCTCTCGACCTCGCGCATCGGATCGGGCTTGATCCCGGTCGCACCGTGCAGCACCAGCGTGCGGACCCGCTTGCAGCCGGGCACCGGGCGGCCGAGGGACAGCCGCACCTCGTGCGCCCGGTGACTCGCGGTGCGGCGGGTCACGGTGCCGGTGGTCTTCTTGCCGTCGGTAGAGCTGCCGGGAGACATGAGTCGATGGATTATATCACCCTTCGCCCCACCGCAAGCCGGCATGAACCGCGCCCATGGATCCTGTCCAGGGTTGCAACACGCCCAAGGTGGGCCTCCGCCCACAACCCAAGGGTTGCGAGCATAGGGCTCCGGCCCACCTTTGACGCTTCCTTCAGAGGGGGCGCTGCCCCCTCGCGCCTTCGGCGCGTACCCCCACGGCCTCGGTCGGGGCTCGCGGCCTCCGGCCGCGTTTTCTGCGGGCCTGCGGCCCATTTTCGCAGAAAACCACCCCTCGGTCGGCCGACCCGTTGACGACGATTCTTGCCGTGCGAAGGTGCTGCGCGAGCTCTGAGGGTCCCGTCATGATCTGAGGCTTCCCTCAGAGGGGGCGCTGCCCCCACGCGC
>JBEPXK010000666.1:0-2515 GCA_041641915.1 Planctomycetota bacterium | reverse complement strand
CTCCGGCCCACCTTTCTGCTCTTTCATCAGGGGACTTCGTCCCCCGAACCCCCTGTGCCTCGACAGCTTGTGACAGCGCCTCTTCAAAACGTTGTTTTTTGTCGCTGTCACAAGCAATCGAGGCACTCATCCGCACGAGGAGAAGATCCATGCCCTACCTGGAGTGGCGCGAGCACTTCAGCGTCGGCTACGCACCGATCGATGTGCAACACCGCCAGATCATCGAACTGATCAACTACGTCTACGTTCTCGCCACCCGGCGCGGCGATAGTCGCAGCCGGCGGATGGTCTCGCTCAACGCCCTCCATGCCAATCTGATGCTCTACACCCGGGCCCACTTCGCCTATGAAGAAGCGTTGTTGCAAACGGCCCACTACGAGAGCTACGCCGAGCATGAAGCGCTCCACCGCGCCTTCACCCGCAAGACCGCCGCCCTCGCGCGCAGTTTCGCCAGCGCGGTCGACAAGCCCTCGACCGACCTGACCGAAGCCCTGCATCTGCTCAAACAGTGGTGGAGCGATCACATCCTGACCCAGGACCAGCTCTACACCGCGGTCCTCCACCGCTACCATCTCCCGGATATCGGCCTGTAGGCCGACCGGTTCGCGTCATTTGCCGTGCGTCTTTACGACATGGTAACACAGGCGCCAGCCCGGGCTATGCCTCGCAATGCGTGGCATCCCCATCCTGCTGCTGCTGGGTCTCTGTGCCTCCGGCCTGCGCGCAGCTGAACTCGAAACCACCGCCGGCCAGGTCCATCGCGGCACCATCGTGGCCGAAGACGAGGGCTTCGTCACCTTCGCCATGCGTCAGGCGGGGACGACCATGCAGATCAAGCTGCCCAAACGGGTGGTCCACCGTCTGCGCGATACCGCCGACGGCGACTGGCGGATCATCACCCCCAAGCCAGCGCGCAAACCGCCCGAGCCGGAACCCGAACCGGCGATCCAGGAACCCGAGCCCGACCCCCTGCCGCCGCCGACGACCGAACCCTTCGGCTGGCGCGGCGATCACAGCGGCGTGTTCCCAGACGCCGATCCGCCCCTGCACTGGAGCGCGACCGAGAACCGGGTGTGGACCCTGCCGCTGAACGAGAAGAGCAACGCCTCGGTCGTCCTCGCCACCGATCGCGTATTCGCCTGCGAGGAACCCAACACCCTGATCTGCATCGACCGCGCGACCGGCGCCGAGCTCTGGCGCCGGACCAACAGCATCGCCGACGCCGGCGCCACCGGCGAGCCGCACAGCACCAAGTGGGTCGGCACCTACGGCTGGACCACCCCGACGCCCGTGACCTACGGCCACGGCGTCTGGGCCAGCTTCGGCAACGGCGTGGTCGCCTGCTACGACCTCGAAGGCGACCGGCAATGGATCAAGAAGGTCCACGTCGACGGCCACGCCTACATGACCGCCGCCTCGCCCTGCCTGATCGACGACCTGTTCGTGTGCTACATGGCGCGCAAAGACTGGGTCGGGACCTACTACGCCTTCCACGCGACCACCGGCGAACTGGCGTGGGAACAGGTCTCACGCATCCAGCAAGGCTCGCTGATCCCGCTGCAACTCGACGGCCGGTCCTACGTCCTCGCTTCCTGCGGCACCATCTTCGACGCCGCCACCGGCGATAAACTCAAAGAACGTTGGTGGGGCAAGAAAGGCCGCAACTGGGGCCCGACCGCCGTGTGGGACCGCGACGCCCGCAGCGTGATCTTCCCCGTTTACGACGGCACGCGCGAAGGCACCAAACCGATGATCGCCTTCGCGCTCGATCCCACCGGACCCACGCGCGAACTCTGGCGCTATGACTCCGACCCCGAACCCCACTACGGCGGGCGGATGTACGGCTCGCCGGTGCTCCACGACGGCGTGTTCTACGGCGCACGCAAAGACGGGCACCTGTTCGCCCTCGACGCCAGCGACGGCACCGAGCTCTACACCGCCGAGCTGCCGGGCAACGGCTTCTGCTCGCTCGCGGTCGCCGGCGCCTACGTCTACATCACCGGCAAACAGGAAACCACCATCCTCCGCGCCGGCCGCACCTACGACGAGGTCGCCCGTTTCGCTCACGACCTGGAAAAGGTCCGCTCCTCACCCGTGTTCGCCGGCACGCGGATGTACATCCGCGATCGGAGCGGCGTCCACTGCATCGGGCGCTAGCTGTCTGTCTCCAGTAGAGTGGAACATATGCCCCGCCTCGGATAGCAGATTCAAGGCAGAACAGGTGATCACCGAGCTCGAGCAGACCCACCAGCAGGCGGAAGACCGAGCCCGCGAACTATGGCAGCAGGCCAAGCAGACCGGCAAGGCAGCGACCCAGACCGCGACCGAAGTCAGTGCCGACGCTGCCTGGCTGCCTGGTGGGTCTTCTTCGCCCTGGCCCTGAGTGTGGCCGTCAGCGTGGGTGATGGCGCGCTCGGCACCCGGCAAGCCGACTCCACGGTCGATCTGCCGCAGACCCGCGAACCGAGCGAACCCCAGCAACCGCCGCACCAACAGCAGACCTGAGCATCCGGCG
>JBEPXK010000665.1:0-2521 GCA_041641915.1 Planctomycetota bacterium | reverse complement strand
CCGGCCCTTGCGCGGTGTCCTCCCCGGCGGGCGTCTCCGCGCCCTGCCCCTCCTCGCCGAGATAGAGGCGCATCTCCTTATAGCGGTGCAGCACGAACCGGCCGAACACCCCGATCCCCGCCGCTGCCGGGACGGCGACGAGAAGGCCGACGAAGCCGAAGAGAGAGCCGAAGGCCGAGAGCGCAAAGATCAGCCAGACCGGGTGCAGCCCGACTCGGTCGCCGACCAGCTTCGGCGTGAGGAAATTGCCCTCGACCGCCTGGCCGATCACGAAGACCACGAAGACCGCGGCCACCGTGCCCCACTCGCCCCAGAACTGCGCCGCCGCGATGCCGACCGAGAGCGCCCCGCCCAGGATCGCGCCGACATAGGGGATGAAGCTGATGAGCCCCGCGAAGGCACCGATCAGCAGCCCGAACTGCACCCCGATGACGCTGAGCGACACCGCGTAGAAGATCCCGAGGATCGCACAGACCGTGAGCTGCCCGCGCACGAACCCGGCAAGCACCTCGTCGAGATCGCGCATCAGCCCGCGAATCGTGTCGCGGTGGTGCCGCGGCAGGTAATCGTCGATGGTGGCGATCATCCGGTCCCAGTCGTAGAGCAGGTAGAAAGCCACCACCGGGGTGACGACGGTCAGCAGGACGAAGTCGATCAGCGCCAGCCCGCCGGCCCAGAGGCTCTGCAGTACCGAAACGCTCCACTCATCGACCCGCTCGCGGAGGTTCTCGAGCGCGCCGCGCAGGGGCGAGTCGGGATGCTGCAAGTCCGGCAGATGGGTCGCCAACAGGCCGCGGATCCACTCGATGACCGCCGGCGCGTTGGCAATGGCCTGCTGCACCTGATCGATCAGCGCCGGGACGATCAGGACCAGCGCAAGGGCCGCCAGCCCGACGGCGACGACGGTGATGACGATGGTCGCGAGAAGCCGCGACAGCCCGAGCCGCTGCAGGCGATCGGCGAACGGGTCGGCGATGTAGGCCAGCGCGGCGCCGAGCACGAACGGCAGCAGCACATCGGCGAGCAGCCAGAGCAGCGCGATCAGGACCGCGAGTCCGACCCCCCACCAGCGCGCCTGCTCGCCAACGTTCATCGCGCGTCCCTTTCGATGCGCCGTCTATCCCGCGCCCCGCCTATCCGGGCGGCGCCGGGGCGGCAATCGCCCGCGCGCGTCACGTGGCGAACTGCTCGCGCAGGAGGCGCTCCTCGAGCCCGTGGCCCGGATCATAGAGCAGCGTCACCTCGATATCCGGCGCCGAGGCCACGTCGACGCGGGCGACGGCGCGCGCCTCGACGTGGTCGGCGGTGGCCGAGACCGGGCGGCGCGCGTGGTCAAGCACCTCGAAGGTGATCTGCGCTTCCCACGGCAGGATCGCGCCGCGCCAGCGCCGGGGCCGGAATGCCGCAATCGGCGTCAGCGCCATCAGCCGCGCCCGGATCGGCAGGATCGGCCCTTCCGCCGAGAGGTTGTAGGCGGTCGAGCCGGCGGGCGTGGCCACGAGGATGCCGTCGCAGACGATCTCGGCCATCTGCTCCTCGCCATCGACCAGGATGCGGATCCGCGCGGCGTGTCGGGACATGCGGTGGAGCGAAACCTCGTTGAAGGCCAGCGCCTCCGTGTGCCGCGCGCTGTCGTCAAGCACGACCATGCGCAGCGGATTGATGACCGCCGGGCGCGCCGCCGCCAGCCGCTCGGGCAGATCGTCCGGGGCGTAGTTGTTCATCAGGAAGCCGACAGTGCCCCGGTTCATGCCGTAGACGGGCACGTCGAGGTGCATCGTGTCGTGCAGCGTGTGCAGCATGAAGCCGTCGCCGCCGAGGGCTACGATCACGTCCGCCTTCTCGGCCGCGACGTGGCCGTAGCGATGCCGGAGGGCACGCAGCGCCTCCTGCGCCTCGGGGGCCTCGCTGCCCAGAAAGCAGATTCGCTCGAAATTCACCTGGCCCCCGCTCGCCGCAAGGCATGGGAGGCCGGATCATATCGGCCGCGTCGCGCGGCGGCAACGCCGTCCCCGTCGGGTCTGGCCGCCAACCGGCGCCGTGCCGTTGCGCGAAAAACCTTTGCCGGGGGCGCTACACTAACGCGTCGGTTCTGGTATAGAAGCCTCCGAGCCGGGCGTGCTAGCGGCCCCGCGACGGCCGCCGGCCCCAATTTCCCGCCCGACCGCGCCCGACCTGAGAGGAGACGAGCCTATGGATGCGCCCAGCCGCGACAGCGGATTCTTTTCCGAGTCGCTCGAGAGCCGCGACCCGGACCTTCACGACGCCATCCGGCGCGAGCTGGGGCGCCAGCAGGACGAGATCGAGCTGATCGCCTCCGAGAACATCGTCTCCCGCGCGGTGCTCGAGGCGCAGGGCTCGGTGCTCACCAACAAGTATGCCGAGGGGTATCCGGGCCGACGCTACTACGGCGGCTGCCAGTTCGTCGACATCGCCGAGAACCTGGCAATCGAGCGCGCCTGCAAGCTGTTCAACTGCCGCTTCGCCAACGTCCAGCCGCACTCCGGCGCCCAGGCGAACC
>JBEPXK010000664.1:0-2532 GCA_041641915.1 Planctomycetota bacterium | reverse complement strand
CGGCGCAGCAGCCGCGCGCGCGCGCCGAGCACCCGCAGCAGCGCGGCTTCGCCCCGGCGCTGGCGGGCGTCGAGCGCGCCGAGCACCGCCAGCACCGCAAGGCCGGCCACGAGCACGAACACCGCCATGAAGCCGATGGCCCAGCCGAACTGCACCAGCACCCGCTGCAGCCGGGCGACGATGGTGCTCACGTCGAGCACGGTGACCTCCGGCAGGGCGTGCACCACCGCCTGCTTGATCGCCTGCCGCTGCCCGGCCTCGGCGCAGTAGACCGAAGCGACCCAGCTGCGCGGGAATTCCGCCAGGGCCGCGCGCGGCAGCAGCACGAAGAAGTTCGGCTGCAGGCTCATCCATTCGACCTCGCGCAGGCTGGTGATGCGGGCTTCGAGATCGACCACGCCGGCGATGCGGAAGCGCAGGGTGTCCCCGAGCCCGACGCCGATCGCCTCGGCGAAACCCACCTCGACCGAAGCCGGCACCGGCGCGCCCTCCGGCAACGGGGCGTCGGGGTCGAAGAAACTGCCGGCGACCAGCTCCTCGCTGCTGGAGAGCGTGTCGCGCCAGCTGAGGTTCTGCTCACGCCGCTGCATGCGCCGCCGGCGCCCACCGCCCTCCGCGTCGTCCGCGTCGCCATCGGCCGCGACCGGTTCGCCGTTGATCGCCCGCAGCCGCGCGGGGACCATCGGCTCGATCCGGGCCCGGGTCGCGTGCTCCGCGACCAGTTCGTCGAGCCGGGTCTTGTCGGCGTCGTCGATATTGAAGGCGAACAGGTCCGGCAGCGCGAAGTCGCCCACCGGCCGCAGCTCGCGCAGCAGACTGCGGCGATAGAGCACCAGCCCGGTGAGGAAGGCGGCGACCAGCCCGATGGCGACGACCGTGGCGAGACTGCGCGCGCGATGGCGCGCGAGGTTGGCCAGCGCATGACGCAGGGCGAAAGGCCCGCGGTGCCGCCCGGGCCAGACCACGGCGGCGAGCAGCAGGGCGCCGAGGAGCATGATCACCAGCGCGCCGCCGACCACCACGCCGGCGAAGCCGAGCCCGATCCACGGCGAAGCGGTCTCGATCCAGGCCACGCCGACGAGCGCGAGCAGGCCGAGCACCACCGTCGCCCACCACCAGGGGTGGGCCCCGGCCGGCCGCAACTCGCCGCGTAGCACCGCGAGCGGGCGCACCCGGACCACGCTGAGGATGGCGCACAGCGCGAAGACCCCGGCCACCCCCACGCCGAGCAGCAAGGCCCAGACCAGGCTGGCCACCGGCCAGGCGAAGCTCAGCCGCATCGGCAGGAAGGGCTGGACCAGGGCGGTGATGCCGCTCTCGCTGGCCAGCCCGAGCCCACAGCCGACCAGCGCGCCAGCCGCGGCCACCAGCAGCACCTGGTAGACGAACACCCGTACCAGACGCCACTCGCTGCCGCCGAGCACCCGCACGAGCGCCGCCGATTCGACGTTGGCCACCACATAGGCGCGCGCAGCCCCGGCCACGCCCACCCCGCCGATGGCCAGCGCAGCGAGTGCGATCAAGCGCAGGAAGCGGTCGACGCGGGCGAACGAGCGTTTGAAGCGATCCTGCAGATCGCGCGGCGTGCGCACGCGCAAGGCCTCCTGCCGCCCGCCGCCGCCGCGCAATCGCTCGCGCGCATCCGGTGGCAGGTCCCAGGCTTCGATCAGGGTGCTGGCCACCGCCTCGGCGTCGTGCCCCGCGGGCAGGCGGACCTGGGTCTCGAAGCGGGCCAACGAACCGAAGCCGAGCAGGCCGGTTCCCGGCAGGCGATCGCGCGCGATGAGCACCCGCGGGCCGAGGCTGAACAGCTCGACGCTGAGCCCCGGCATGCGCACGATCGTGCCGCCGATGCGGTAGGGGCGCCCGCCGACGACCAGCTCGGCCCCGACCGCGACCCCGAGCTGCAGCAACAGGTCCGGTTCCACGAAAGCGGTATCGGTCGATCCGCCCAGCGCCGCGGCGTCGACCCGCCGCCCCGCAGGGTCGTGCAGGATCAGCTCGCCGTAGAAGGGGTAGCGCGGCTCGATGCCCTGGACCACCACCGTACGCGCGCGCCCGGTCTGCGACGCGCGCGCCATCGAGGTGAAGACCACCGCGCGTTGGACCGCGGCGCCCTGCGGCAGGATCTGCGCCAGCTCTTCGCGCCGCTGCGCCGGAAGCTCGTCGCGGCCGGTGATCTGGACATCACAGGTGAGCAGACTGCGCGCCTCGGCATCGAGCGCAGTATCGAAGCGCGTGGCCAGCGAGCCGACGCTGACCCGCGCCGCGACCCCGACGCAGACGCACAAGGCGATCATCCACACCCGCAACCCCTGGCCGCGGATCTGCCACCAGGCGAGGCGCAGGTCGAAGTTCAGGCGCATACCGCGCGTCCGTCGACCAGGGCCAGACGGTCGTCGGCGCGCTCGGCCAGATCCAGGTCGTGAGTGGCGAGCACCATCGCGGTGCCGTTGTCGCGCACGAGCGCGAACAGCAGCTCGGTGATCGCGACGCCGGTGGCACGGTCGAGATTGCCGGTCGGCTCGTCGG
>JBEPXK010000663.1:0-2546 GCA_041641915.1 Planctomycetota bacterium | reverse complement strand
CGGGCCGACGCAGCGCAAGCGCAGCCCCGCAGCGAAGCGAGGAGCAAGCGCAGCTGGGATGCGCGTGAGCGCGCGAGGGGGCAGCGCCCCCTCTGATGGAGAGCTCACTTCACCGGCGGAAGAACAACGCCAGGCGCCTGCCCAACAGCAGCGCGGTCGCGGCCATGGTCAAACCGAGGAAGACCATCGCCCACAGGGCGAAGGCGCAGGCGATCGCCGGCCCGGTGCCGAGCATGCCCATCAATTCGTAGATCACCTTGGTCACCGGATAGTAGGCGCGCTTCTGCGCCAGCACCAACGAGTCGGCGACCTCGAGCATTGAGTAGCTGAAGGTCAGCAGCGCCCCGGCCATCAGGCTGGTCGCGATCAACGGCAGCGTGATCCGCCGCAGACGCAGCCACCAGCCGGCGCCGCAGGTCTGCGCCGCCTCCTCGTAGAGCACCGGGGCCTGGGCCAGACCGCTGGCGGCGGCGCGGGTGATGTAGGGTAGCCGGCGCACGGCGTAGGCGATGACCAGCAGCGCGGTCGGGTTGGCGGTGGGGTCGAGCAGGCGATCGAGCGCCTCGATCCGTGCGACCAGCGCGACGTAGCCGAAGGCGAGGATGATGCCCGGAATCGCCAGCGGCACGGTCGCGAGCAGGTCGAGCGCGCGGGCGCCAGGCGGACGCCAGCGGATCACCGTCCACGCGATGAAGGTGCCGAGCACCAGCGCCAGCGCGGTGGCCAGGCTGGCGTATTCGAGCGAATTGACGATCGAGGGCACCACCAGCGGATGCGCCAGCGCGGCGCGCAGGTGCGCGGTGGTCGCGCCGCTGGGCAACACGCTGTCGTACCAGTCGCGAGTCAGCGCGATCAGGCCGACGGCGACGTGCGGCATCGCGGCGAGCAGGAACACCGCGAGGTAGAGCGCCCAGGCGCCGGCAGCGCCCCCCGGGCCGAGGTCGCGTTGGCGGGCGCCGCTGCCGCCGGCCTTGGAGCCGGCCTCCCAGCCGCGGCCGCGGCCGAGCACCAGCCACCGGGCGCCGACGTAGCTCAGCGCCGAGAGCGCGAGCAACACCACCGCCAGGGCGAAGGGCATGGCGTCGGTCCGCGCCGCGGCGAGCCCGGCGTAGATCTGTACCGGCGTCACCCGGTGGTAGTCGAGCAACAGCGGGGTGCCGAGTTCGGTCAGGCTCCAGATGAACACGATGACCCCCCCGGCGAACAGCCCCGGCCGCAACAGCGGCAGGGTGATGCGCCACAGCCGGGTCCACGGTCCGGCGCCACAGCTGCGCGCCGCTTCGAGCAGACGGTGGTCGATACGGCTGAGGTTGGCCACCAGCGAAAGGTAGAGCACCGGATAGAGGTGCAGCGCCTCGAGCAGACAGACCGCAACGAAACGGTACTCGCCGAGCCAATCGACCTGGGTCCCGAACAGCGCGTTGAGCACACCGTAGGTGCCGAAGACCTGGCGCAGGCCGAGCGCGCCGACGAACGGCGGCATGATCAGCGGCACCAACACCAGGGCCTCGGCCAGCCCCTTGCCGGGGAAGCGCCAGCGCGCCGACGCGAAGGCCAGCGGCACCGCGATCGCCAGCGCGAGGGTGGTGGTGACCACCGCGATCCCCACCGCGTTGAGCAGACCGGCGCGGTAGACCGGGTGGCGCACGACCTCGACGAGATGCGCCGCATCGAGCCCCGACCACAGCATGGTCGCGACCGGCGCGATCAGGAACACGCCGAGGAACGCGACCACCAACGCATAGCCGAGCCACAACGGCAGGCGGCGCATCTCAGCGGCCCGCCCGCGCCAGAGCCACGGCCCGGCGGTAGGCGCGCTGGGCCGCGCGGGTCCACTCACGCCGCAGCTCCAGGCGCCGCTCCGGCGCCGCAGCGTAGATCGCCTTGGCTGCGTCGGCATCGCGATGATCGAAGGGCAACCAGGCGAAGGCGGCCATCGCCTCGGGCACGGCCGCCGGCCCGCCAGCGGCGATGATCGTGGCCCAGGCCTCGCGCAGCTCCGGGCGCGGGTCGAGGATCACCGCGCGGATGGTGTGGCGGATGAGGTTGAAATACGGCCCGGTCCAGGCGCCCCGGTAATCGAAGGCCGCGGCGATGGTGAAGGGGTTCTCGTCGGGGTCGCTGAAATGCCGCCGATGCTCCGGCGCGTAGAGGTCGCGCCGTACCGGCCAACGCCGCAGCGCGTAGCGCTGCGGGCCGCCAGGGCTACCGACGCGGTAGTTCCATAATTGTTGGCCTTCCACCGAGAGCACGTAACGGATGAAGGCGATCGCGTCAGCGCGATGCGGCGCACCGCGCAGGAGGCCGATCGGGTCGGCCGAGATCGAGGTCCCCCCGACCGGCGAGACGTAGACCAGCCGCTCGCGCCCCCCTGAACGCCAGGCCGACCACTCGGCCTCGGTGCGGCCGTAGAAATCGATACAGACCCCAGCCACGGCGTCGCCGCGGGCGACATTACGCGGGATCTCAGAAGCGCCGTCGCTCACCGAGCGCGCGTTGCCGGCCATACGTTTGATCAGCGTCAGCCCATCGCGCCAACCGGCATC
>JBEPXK010000662.1:0-2550 GCA_041641915.1 Planctomycetota bacterium | reverse complement strand
CTACTACCACTGCGTCGCCCGCTGTGTCCGCCGCGCCTTCCTCTGCGGTGTCGACGAGTTCTCCGGCCAGAACTACGAACACCGCCGCGAGTGGATCGTCACCAAGCTGAAGTCCCTGTCCACCATCTTCAGCATCGACATCTGCGCCTACGCTGTGATGAGCAACCACTACCACGTGATCCTCCGCGTGGACTTGGACCAGACCACCGCCTGGCCCCAGAGCGAGGTCATCGAACGATGGAACCGACTTTTCAGCCTCCCGGTGCTCGTCCAGCGCTACCTGTGCGGCCAGACCACCTCGGACGCCGAGGTGAATGCGGTGGTCAAACTGGTCGAGACGTGGCGGGAGCGCCTCACCGACATCTCCTGGTTCATGCGCGTGTTGAACGAATCCATCGCCCGCCAGGCCAACCGCGAGGACCACTGCACGGGCCGGTTCTGGGAAGGACGCTTCAAGTCCCAGGCACTCCTCGACGATGCCGCGATTCTGGCCTGCATGGCTTACGTGGACCTGAACCCCATCCGCGCCGGCATGGCCGACTCCCCCGAGGACAGCGACTTCACCTCCATCCAGGAACGCCTGCGCCAATTCGCCGCCGCCCACCACTCGGCAGACCCGGCCACCGCACAGCCCACCGACCTGCTCCCCTTCATCGGTGACCGGCAGAAAAAACGGGGACAGATTTAATAACGGGGTCGAAGAGGGCAATGGGATCGCGCCGCAACTAAGCTGGGTTGACATCCGCCGACAGGGATCGTCTCGACCACCCATGGTCTTCAAGTCAGGACTGACCGTGTTCATCCTCGCCATCGCCGTGCTGCTCTGGGGTTTTTACCTGCGGGATCTGGAACGGCTGATGCTGGAGAATCATTGCCTGCTCACCGCCCTCGGCAACGAGCGGCAGGACCGGGCGCGGATCACCGCCCTGCAACGGCGGACGGTGCGGGGCTGGCGACGCCCTCGCATCCACTATCGCATGGTGCTGGAACGAGCCGATGGCTATGCTTTGCTGGATCTCCCTCGAGCCGGGGCCGACGGGCCGGGCTTGACGACGGACTACGAGTACTACCGGTTGGCAGCGCTCCACGAGGTACTCGCCGCCCATGGCGAGGGGGCGGAGGTGGCGGTACGCTGGACCCGGAATACCCTCTACACCGGGTCGCGACCGATTCTCCTGAGCGTGGCCGGGCGGGACGACTTCGGCACGTGCCACACCTGGGATCTGTTCTTTCTGCTGTTACCCACCATCGGGCTGTTGGTTTTCAGCGTGGTTTTCGGGGGGATCATCGTGGCCCTTTGGGTTGCGCACCGTCGGGGGTAGGCGGACAGAAAAACCAAGTCAGATTTAGTTCCGAACTTTGATTGCAGGACACCCAGTGCGCCGGGCGAAGCCGGTGCCCAATCGGAGGTGAAAGTCCTCCACGCGGAAAGGGCTAGCGACCCGCCGCGGCTCCGAGTCATGGGCGGCGAACCGCGAGGTTCGTCGCTAAGCGTTGACAGGGGAAACTGTAGGCTCAGCTATAGAGCTCCGAAATCACACTTTGCAGGTGCTGACCTTGTTGGGTGATGGGGAAAGCAACACGGTGAGGCGCGTTATCTCGCAAGCGCCGAGTCGGCCTGCCGGAGTCGGTGAGAACTGGTGCATGCAGTGAAATTGGGTACACGGAACCCGGGAGGTCTCCACCGCCGCCAGGAGGGCAGCGTGTGAGGAAAGTGAAAAGCTAACGCTTGCGCGTCAAGCGGTGGAGAAATCGGACGAGGCCATAGTAGTGAGGAAACCGGCGAACAACGCGGGGCGTGTCCCCGGGGCGGAGTTGGCGGAGCGAAGGGCCTCGGCGCAGAGGAATCCGCTCACCGAAGCCGTGACCGGTACGCAGAGACCGGAAGGATCGGACGACGGGCTGGAGCGGATACGTGCAGCGGCACGAGGAAGACGGACCGAGCGGTTCAACAACCTGTTCCATCACATCACCGTGGGCCTATTGAGACGGGCCTACCAGGGACTGGAGCGCAAGGCCGCGCCGGGGGTGGATGGGAGGGATTGGCACGAGTACGGATTGAATCTGGAAGGCAACCTTCAGAGCTTGCATGAGCGAGTCTACCAGGGACGCTACCGGCCTCAGCCGGTGAAGCGGGTCTGGATCGACAAAGCCGACGGCGGGCAACGTCCGCTGGGGGTCACCTGTATCGAGGACAAGATTCTCCAACAGGCGCTGGTGTGGGTGCTGGAGGCCATCTACGAGCAAGACTTTCTGGGCTTCAGCTACGGGTTTCGGCCCGGGCGCGGCCCGCACAACGGGTTGGATGCGCTGTATATGGCCATCACCGTCAAGAAAGTGAGCTTCGTGTTGGACGCCGATATCCAGAGCTACTTCGATACCGTGGATCGGGCATGGTTGAGGCGGTTTATGGAACACCGCATCGCCGACCGCCGGCTACTCAAGCTGATCGAACACACCCTGAATGCGGGCACCATGGACGATGGCCACTGGCAGGACAGTGGGCGGGGGATACCCCAGGGGGCGGTGCTCTCACCGCTGCTGGCCAAT
>JBEPXK010000661.1:0-2556 GCA_041641915.1 Planctomycetota bacterium | reverse complement strand
GCGCGACGAGCGACAGCGAGGAAGCCGGGCCCGGAGGGACGGCGGAAACGCCAGCGAAGCTGGCGAAGGGCGACAGAGGCCGGGGGGGTACGCGCCGAAGGCGCGAGGGGGCAGCGCCCCCTCTGAAGAAAGCCTCACTCAGGGAGCCAGCGGCAGATAACGATAGGCTACCTGCAGGTCGAGCACCGCGAGGGCGGTGGCATAGACATCGGCGGCCGGGCCAAGCGCAGCCGCGTAGGGCACACGTTCGCCGGGCAACCAGGCCTGGCCGTCGGCCGAGTAGCGGAAGCAGACCAGCAGGCTGCGCTGCAGCGACTCGCTCCAGGCGGCCCATTCCTCGCCGCCGAGTTCGCGCATCGCCAGGCTGGCGAAGAACCAGGCCAGCGGATCGCAGCGCTGCAGTTCATCCGCACGCGGCAGGCTGGTGGCGATGCGTGCCAGCTGAGCCGCGGTACTGCGCGAGCGATGCACACCGTTGACCTGCCGCGCGAACGCGGCCAGGCCCTGCTGGCCGACATCGCCGGAAGCACGCGGCAGACTGCGCGCCAGGCGGTGCTGGACCGCCGAGCGCAGGGCCGGCGGAACGCTGATGCCATTGAGCCGGGCGGTCTCCACCGCCAGCAGCAGGAAGCCCTCCTTGCCGGCGCTGCGCGCATGGCGAACCAGGTCGGGCTGCAAGCGCGCGAGGAAAGCCGCGGCACCGCGGTGGAGGTCGGCCTCGTCGAGCAACACCGCGCCCTCGACCAGCGCCAGGGCGACCACGCCGTCGACGGTGAGGTCATCGCCGGCGCGCAGCTGGCGGCAATGGGCCGTGATCCAGTCCAGCGCGCGACGCGCGCTCGCGGCCCGGCCCTGGTCGTCGACCCCCTCACCGAGCAGGGCGAGGGCGGCGAGGCTCTGGACGGTGCAATCGTGCGCGGGATCACCGGTCAGCGGACCGATCGCGCCGGTGGCCACGTCCTGCCGGTTGCGCAGCCAGGCCAGCGAGGCCTGCACGGTACCCGAACTGCCCTTCATCAGGAAGAAGCGCCGCGCATAGGCGCGCATAGGCGCGCTGCGGCGCAGGGCGAACAGATCCGCGGGCCGCTGGCGCAGGGCGCTCCAGCGTTCGGGCAGCTCCGGCACCGAGATGGCGCCGTGGGCCCTGGCCTGATCCTGCATCCGCCGCACGTCGATGCGGAACAGCAAGGGCCGCTGGTGGACGTAGTGTGAGCGGTTCTCGGGCGAGCGTACGGGCGGGGCGTGGATGCCGGTCACCGCCAGAGCGAGCATCGCGGCGACGTGGCCGCCGATGACCGCGGTCCAGATCCGCCAGCGGGTGGTCGGGGCCACCCGGCCCTGGGTCTGCCGCGCGGATTCGCGCGCGAGCGAGCGCTGTACCCGCGGCAGCAGATCGGGTTCGTGTTCGGGCGTGGCCGCGCGGCGGACCATGCCACGCAGGCGGGCGAGCTCCGGCAACGCCGCGGCGGCGCTGCCACGCTCATCGGCGTCGTAGTAGGCGTCGATGAGCAGATCCTCGTCCACAGCGGTCTCGTCGTCCTGCGTGTCGCTCTCGTCCGCGTCCAGCGCCTCGCGCACCCGCGCGACCAGATCGACCGCCTCCGGCGGTCGGGCCTGCGAGCGTACCAGGTCTCCCAGGCGAGCCAGCGCAGCGCCGTCGGGGCAGGCGGAATCGCCCGCGACCACCGCACGGAACAACGGGTCGTCGGGCGCACTCATGCTTCCACCAGATCTGATAACAGGCGGCGCAAGGTGCGCACCGCGGCGTGCATGCGGCTCTTGATCGTTCCCACGGGGATCTCGAGGACCTCCGAGATCTCCTGATATTTCATCTCCTGGTTGTTGGCGAGCACGAACACGGCGCGCTGCCCTTCGGGCAGTTTCTCGACCGCTTCGCGCACCCGCTCGCGGATGGTCTGGCTCTCCTCGGCATCCAGCCGCTGGGGTGCGGTCTCATCAGCGAGCGCATCGACCAGCCGCATGCCGCTGCGCCCCATCTCGGCGTCGAGGCTGATATGGTGCTTGCTGCGTCGCAGGTGGTCGATCCAGGCGTTGTGGGCGATGCGATAGAGGTAGGTGCGCACCTTGGCCGTGGCCTTCCAGCGCCGTCGCGCATGATAGACCTTGATGAACACGGTCTGGGCCAGCTCCTCGGCCAGGGTCTGGTTCCAGCACTGATGGTAGAAATAGCCGACCAGTTCGTGCTGATAGCGTTCGACCAGCGCCGCGGTCGCTTCCTCCTCGTCCTCGCCGTCACGCAGACGCGCCATGATCAAAGCATCGGTGTCGACCATGCGTGGGCTGGTCCTCGCGCTGGACTGGGAACGGACGAGCGGCATGCACTACCAACGCAGGCATCGCGCCAGGGTTCGATGCTATCAGCGCGATCCGGATCCCGCCACCGGCTTCCGCTGCACACGCAAACCTGCGGCTTCCTTCAGAGGGGGCGCTGCCCCCTCGCGCGCTCACGCGCACCCCAGCTGCGCTTGCTCCTCGCTTCGCTGCGGGGCTGCGCTTGCGCTACGTCGGCCCGGGGGGCCCACCCGGGCCCCCAAA
>JBEPXK010000660.1:0-2562 GCA_041641915.1 Planctomycetota bacterium | reverse complement strand
GCTGATACCCCCGCCTACAGTTACGTCGCGGTGGACGCGCAGCAACGGGTCACCGCGATCCGGGAGAAGGAAGTGATCTCGCCCCACGCCACCACCGGCTGCTACGCCTTCGCCGATCGCGAGCGCTACCGCGCCGAGGCGGCGCGCTGCGGGCGTTCGGGCAACGAGCGCTACATCAGCGACGTCTATGCCGCGATGCTCGCCGCCGGCGCGGACATCCGGGCCGGCCTGCCGCAGCCGCAGCATCAGACCCTGATCTTCGGCACGCCGGCCGAATACGAAGCCTTGACGGGGGCGCGATGAATCGCCGCGGCGTCGGGACCGCCGTCCGGGTCGCCGGCCTGGTCCTGGCCGCGGGCTGGCTGATCCACGAGTTGGCCGGCGTCCCGGCGTGCCCAGCGCTCGGCTGGGGCCTGGCCGCGGCCGCGACCTATCTGCTGGCGCACCTGGTGCGCGGCATGCGGCTGTTCCTGCTGCTCTACGACGGGCGGGTCCAGGTCCGGGGGGTCGTCGGTACCCATCTGGTGGCGGCCGCGGTGAGCCACGCCATCCCGTTCAAGCTCGGCGAAATCTACCGCGTCGTCGCCGTCGGTGGCTTGTTGCGCCGCTGGTCGCGCGCGGTGATGGCGGTGTGGAGCGAGCGCCTGTTCGACGTGCTGGTGCTCATGGCGCTGGTCGCCGGCCTCGCCGCGATCGAACGTGCGCCGGGCTTCGACCCCACCGCCTTCCTCGTGCTCGGCGCGGTCTTCCTCTTTCTCAGCGGTTTCGTGTTCCTGGTCCTGCCCGAGAGCCTGCACCTGCTCATCCGCTATGTGGTCACGCGGCACAACAGCCGGGGCAGCTTGCGCCTGCTCGAGCTCAGCGAACGGCTGTTGGCGGTGGTCGCGCGTGCAAGCCGGGTGCTGCGCACCCGCTGGGCCACGGTGACCTGGCTCAGCCTGGCGATCTGGGGCCTGGAGCTCTGCGCGCTGGCCCTCGCCACCCGCGCGGTGGCGCCGGTCATCGGCGAACCCGCCGGCACCTTCGCGCCGTTCCACGTTCTCGCGCTGCAACAGCACACCTGGGATCCGGCGGCCAACGGTCTGGCGGCGCAGCTGGTGCGGTTGGTGACCGTGGACGCCTTCGTGGGCGTGGTGATCATCGCGGCGGTGGGCCTGGCCGGGCGGTGGCTGGCGCGGCGCAACGCGGCTGCGCGCAAGGAGGCGCCATGAAGTACATCGTGGTCTACGACGATCGGATGAACGTGCCGGGCGAATTGCGCAACGCCATCGGGGTGGCGCACTTCGGTCAGCTGGTCTATCGCAAGCGCTCGCTGCGGCAGCGTTTCCTCGAGGTAGCGGCGGAATGGGGCGCCGAGGCGGTGGAGGTGCTCAGCGATGATATCGACGCCCAGGCGCTGCTGCGTCGCGGCCAGGACGAACTCGCCGGGGCCCGGGTGGCATGGGTTCCGGCGAACCTGATGGTCGACGGCGGCGAGGATGCGCGGGTGTTCTTCACCAAGATGCGCTACAGCCGCGATTCCTTCCGCGTCGCCGGCACCGGCACCCATTGCGGCGGGCCGGCGCTGTTTCTCGCCTGGGATGAGGTCCCCGACCTGCTGCGGATCACCGCCGGCGGCGACTGGAGCCGGTTCGAGACCGAGTTGGGCACCGAGCTGCGCGTGCTCGACGATCACGCGGGTCTACGCGATCTCGGCCGCGCCGAGAGCCTCGGCGAACTGGTCAGCAGTACCTTCGACGCGCGTCATTTCAACCGCCTGGAGAAGGACGAGCTGTATGTCACCAAGCGCTCGCGCGACCGCGACAAGATGCGTCGCGAATACCGTTTCTACGAATTCCTGCCGCGGCATTTGCGGTTGTATTTTCTCGAACCGCTGGCCTTCCTCGACGACGCGGACGGCGCCGGGTATCGGCTCGAACGGCTGCACGTGCCCGACATGGCGATCCAGTGGATCCACGGCGCCTGCGACCCCGAGGCCTTCGCCGGTTTCATGGCCCGGATCGCGGGGTATTTCCGCACCCGCCCCGTGCGCCCGGCAAGCGACCCGCAGCAGCGCGACCGGCTCTACCGCGGCAAGCTCGAATCCCGGCTCGAGGCGCTGCGCCGGCATCCGGCCTGGCCGCCGATCGAGCGCTTGCTCGCCGATCACAGCGGCTGCGGCGGGCTCGACGCGCTGGTCGCGCGCTACCACCAGCTCTATGAGCGGCTGATGCCGGCGATTCCGGCCGACGAGGCGGTGACCCACGGCGACCTGTGTTTCAGCAACATCCTCTACGGGCGCGAGAACCAGGTGATGAAATTCATCGACCCGCGCGGCGCCGACGAGGAGGCCGACCTGTGGCTCGACGCCGGCTACGACGCGGCCAAGCTCGCGCATTCGGTACTTGGCTGCTACGACCTGATCAACCACGACCGCTTCGAATTGCGGTTCGACGCCGACCTGCGGCTGGAGATGGAACTGCTCGCGCCGCCGCTGGAACACCAGCAGGAGATCTTCATCGCGACGATGGAGGAACTCGGCTTTCCCCGCGCGCGATTACGCCTGGGCGAAGCCTCGTTGTT
>JBEPXK010000659.1:0-2572 GCA_041641915.1 Planctomycetota bacterium | reverse complement strand
ACCCACCGCCACGCCCGTGATCTGCACCGGCAGCCGCGCCACGCCGACCAGCTCTGCCGGAGGCGTTGGCGCCTCGCCGGCGCGCAGGGATATGGCGATCAGGAACAGGACGATGCTGCGATGGAACATGCCGGGATCCTGCGCATCGGTCGCGATGCGTGCACACATGTGCACGCGTGCGGCAGGAACCGTTGCGACACGGGTCGGCCGTCCGCGGTGGTTTCCTGCGAAAATGGGCCGCAGGGCGGAACCGGCATCACGCAGCGATAGCCGGCCCGGTGGGGCCGGCGGGCCGACGCAGCGCAAGCGCAGCCCCCGCAGCGAAGCGAGGAGCACGCGCAGCTGGGGTGCGCGTGAGCGCGCGAGGGGGCAGCGCCCCTCTGACCATGCGCAACTGGCTCGCGATGTTCACACCGGTTACCCGCCACGCCTCCAGCCTACCCTATCAAGCACGACCGTTCCGCGGCCGCGGCTCGGAGGCCGGCCCCCGGCATGTGGGGGCCAGGGCCTCTCTCCGGCCCGCTCCCCGTTGGCAGGGCCGTCCGCGCCATCTCGCGCCACCGCCCACGCCCTGCCGAGGAAGGCATCATGGACCTGACCGAAAACGAACTCGCCGGCCTCATCCAGGAGCTGCACGGACTGCTCGACGCGGTGAACACCAAGGACCCCGCGGAATTCGTGACCCGCCGCCATCTGGTCGAGTTGGCCAAAGACGTCGCCGCGGAACTCAACCGCCGCGTGGGCGATCAGAGCGACAACGAGAGCGATCGTCGCCACGCGGTCGAGGCACTGGTCCATGGCCGCTCGGGCCATATCGACGCCGGTATGCCCGGTCAGACCAGCGAGGCGACCAGGGGCGACGCCTGATGAGCCCCGACCGTCCGGCAACGCACCCGCTCGACGGCGTCTCCCTCGCTCCGGGCCTCGCCGAGGGCCGGGCGATCATCTACCGGGACATCTTCCACCGCACCACCGTCTACGACATCGACGCCGAGCTGATCGAACGCGAATGGCAGCGGCTCGAGCATGCGATCGACGAAACCCACACCAGCATCAACGCCGTTGCTACGCGCATCGAAACGGAGATGGACGAACAGATGGCGGCGGTGTTCGCCGCCCACGCTGCCATCCTCGATGACCCCTCCCTGCGCAAGGACATGCGCGCCTGCATGGAGCAGCGGCTGATCAACGCCGAACAGGTGGTGCGGCTCGTGTTCCACAGCTGGGACCAACGTCTGCGCCGCAGCGGTGCACTCTCCGGCACCGAGGACCTCAAGGACCTGGTCCGCCGCCTGCTGCGCAGCCTCCACGGCATCACCGCCCACGGCCTTGAGAATCTGGCCGCGAACAGTGTAATCGTCGCCCAGCGGCTGCTGCCCAGCGACACCCTGTTTCTCTCGCGCGGCGCGGTGGCCATGGTGCTGGAACAGGGCGGTTGGGCCTCGCACGCGGCGATGCTCACCCGCAGCCGCGGCATCCCCGCGGTCGGCGGCATCCGTGGCGCCACCACGCGTATCGCCACCGGCGATCATCTCGCCGTCGACGGCAGCAGCGGCCTGGTGTTGCACAACCCAGACCCCACCACGCTCGAGCGCTTCCGCCGCACCACCACCCGCGAGAGCGAACGGCTGACCCTCGCCTGGTCGCGCCGCCACGATCCCGCCTGCACCAGATCGGGCCGCGAAGTCGGGGTATGGGCCAACGCCTCGGCCCGGGGTGAGGTCGAGGCCGCGCTCGACGGCGGCGCCCAGGCCATCGGCCTGTTCCGGGTCGAAAACCTGTTCCTCGCCCGCGACAACCTGCCCGACGACCGCGAATTGGTGCGCGAACTCGAGCACCACCTCAGCCCCTTCGCCAGCCGCATGCTCACCCTCCGGCTGCTCGATGTCGGCGCGGACAAGATTCCCGCCGGCATGGCGCTACCATCGGGCACCGAGGGCCCGCTCGGCCTGCGTGGGGTGCGGACCCTACTGCGCTATCGCGACCTGCTCGACACCCAGCTCAACGCCGCGCTCGAGCTCTACGGCCGCTTCACCGGCCTGCACCTGATGCTACCGATGGTCACCTTCCCCTGGGAGGTCGAGGCCGTTCGTGAACGCCTCGAACAGCTCGCGACCCACACCGGCCGCGACACCATCCCGCCGCTGGGCGCGATGATCGAGACCCCCGCCGCCGCGCTCGCGGCCGACGACCTCGCGGCGGTGAGCGACTTCCTGAGTATCGGGACCAACGACCTCACCCAGTACACCATGGCCGCCAGCCGCGACGCCCTGGAGCTGCGTGACTACTACTCCAGCCTCCACCCGGCCGTACTCACCCTCATCGGCCGGGTAATCGAAGCGGCCGGAGACAAACCCGTGAGCGTCTGCGGCGAAATGGCCCGCGACCTGACCGCCCTCGATCGACTGCTCGATCTCGGCGTGAGCTCGATCAGCGTCTCCCCACCCGCGATCCCACTGGTCAAGGCGCGCATCCGCCAACACGCATGAGGCTTCTATCAGAGGGGGCGCTGCCCCCTCGCGCCTTCGGCGCATACCCCCACGGCCTCGGTCGGGGTTCGCGGCCTCCGGCC
>JBEPXK010000658.1:0-2576 GCA_041641915.1 Planctomycetota bacterium | reverse complement strand
CTCGTCGAAGGCCTGGTCCGCGCGACCCGAACGGGAAAACTCGTCGAGCGCCGACTGCACCGCCCGCAGGGGCTCCGCGGCGCGGTCCCTGAGGGACGTCAGCGCATCGGTATCGGGCAGCACCTCGGGCTCCGGCACCGTGCCGAGCAGCGTGTCCAGGTCGAACAACTGGATGACCGACCGGGTGGCATCGGTGCGCACGTCGCTGCGTCCGACGTGATAGAGCATGTAGCGAACCAGCTTGTCGGCGCTCTCCCGGGCGATTGCCGCCTCGCCATCCTCCGCCAGCTTGCGCATGAGCTGATCGAGCTGAGCCAGGGGGTATTTCCTTGGATCGTCCCGCGCCAGCTCCGCGTTGCGCAGCACATCGAGAAAGGCGCGCGCCACCCACCAGACCTGCATGGACGCCTGGAAACGCGACACGTCGTACAGCCGGTCCACGGTGTCGGCAAGCTCCTGCCAGGCTTCGTCCTGGTCCTGGCCCCGCAGCCACTTGAGCAGCGCGCCCTGGTAGGCCCGGCGCAGCGCGCGGACCCGCTCGGCGTACTCCTCGCCGTGCAGCTCCTCGCCCGTCTCCGATCTCGCCGGGTAGACTTCCAGGTCGGGGTGGAACAGCGAGTACGGCTCAAGCGTCGCGGCACCCCGCGCCCCGCGCAGCTCGTTGATCACGTCGACATTGTCGATGGGCCGGTCGGGCAATCCCCGGGCCAGACGCCCCATGTAGCTCGACAGGTGATCCAGGCCGCTGCCCAGCAACTCGGCGACGCCGCGGGCGTCGGCGCCGTCAACCCGGCCCGAGACCACGGCCGCCGCCAGGGATTCGGTTTCCTGCGCGAGCTGGGCCGCGCCGTCCAGCTCGACCATCTGCAGCGTTCCCGCCACCTGGTGCAGGTTGCTGGCGAACAGGCGCAGGGGCGTGAGGTCCTCGCCCTCGTCGACGAATTGCTGCAGCGCCTCGCGGGCCTGGCCGAGCGTCTCGTCGATCTCGGCTTTGACCCACCCGAGGGTGCTGGTGTCAACGCGGTTGGGCGTACTCATCAGGATCCGGAAAGCATGCAGGTTGCGGCACCGCGGTGTTCCCTGTAGCGGCGGTTCGCGGTCATCGTTTCAATGAAAAGGGGGCGCGCGCCGCCTGCGCCACCCCCGCTCGGACTATACAAGGACTCGCGCTCATCCCGGAACAGGTTCAGGCGGGAAGCTTGAAACCGGATACCGACTCCTGCAGCTCGCGGGCCAGCTCCGACAGCTTGCCGATGGACTGCGCCGTGCTCTGGGCGCCCTGCGAGGTCTTGTGAGTGACGTCGCGGATCGAGGTCATGCGGTTGGAAACCGTGGTCGCTTCCTCGGACTGGCGTTCGGCGACGTCCGCCATGCCGGTAATCAGCCGCGACAGCTCTTCGTTCACCGATTCGATCTCGCCGAGGGCCTGTCCCGCGCTGTCCGCGAGCCGGGTCCCGTCCACCACGCCCTGGGTGGCGTGCTCCATCGAGGTCACCGCCTCGTTGGTGTCGGCCTGAATATTGTTCACCAGTGTCGAGATCTGCTTGGTGGCCTCGGCAGAGCGCTCGGCCAGTCGCTGGACCTCGTCCGCCACCACCGCGAAGCCGCGCCCCGCCTCGCCGGCCATGGCCGCCTGGATGGACGCGTTCAACGACAGGATGTTGGTCTGCTCCGCGATGTCGTCGATGAGGCCGACGATCTCGCCGATCTGCTGGGAGCTCTCGCCCAGGCGCTTGATGCGCTTGGACGTCTCCTGGATCTGCTCGCGCATGTCGTCCATGCCGCGGATGGTGTCGCGCACCGCCTGGGCCCCGCGCTTGGCCACGTCCACCGAGCTCTGGGCGACTTCCGCGGAACGCCGGGCGTCGCCGGACATCTCCTGCATGGAATTCGACATCGCCTGGACCTGGGCGGTGGTCTTGGTGATCTCGTCTGCCTGCGCGGCGCTCGCCCGCGACAGCTCGCGGGCGATATCGGCGGTGGACTCGGACTCGCTGGTCACCTGGGCGGTGGCGGTGTTGATGCGGGCCACCAGGTCGCGCATCTCCTGCACCGCGAAGTTGATGGAGTCGGCGATGGCGCCGGTGATCTGGTCGGTCACCTCCGCCTCGATGGTGAGGTCGCCGTCGGCGAGGCTGCCCATCTCGTCGAGGAGCTTGAGAATCGCGTCCTGGGTCTCGCGGTTCTGCTCGGCGCTGACTTCGGCCTGCTCGCGGGCCTCCACCACGAGGTGACGGCCCAGCCAGAACAAGGCCAGCACCGCGATACCGCCGAACACCCAGGGCAGGTAGCGCAACATGTCGCCGGTCTGGCCGAACCCGGCAACCAGCGCCTCGGACGCGTCGAGCAGCGCGTCACTGTCGTCCAGCACTGCCTGCGACGCGCGCTGTGCCACGAAGAACTCCGCCACCGTCTCGAGAATCGCGTTGACGTTGTCCTGGAACTCGGTGAACGTCTGCTCGAGGGCGTCGAGCTTGGCGTGCACGGCCGGCCCGGTGGCGGCGCGCAGCTGTTCGATGGTCTGCGCGAAGGTATTGGTGTCCTTGCCGAACTGGGTCGCCGCCATCGACGCCTCG
>JBEPXK010000657.1:0-2581 GCA_041641915.1 Planctomycetota bacterium | reverse complement strand
CGCTCTTCCGATCTCGGCCGCGCCGAGGTCCTCGGCACCGCCTTCGCCCTGCGCGCAACCGACGCGCACAGCAGCCTGAGCGTCTACCACGGCGCGGTCGCACTGCAGCCGCGCAACCTGGCCGCGGCGCAGACCCTGACCGCCGGCCAGCGCGCCAGCTGCACCGCCGCGGCGGTGAGCCCGCCCGTCGCGCTGCCGCGGCTCGATCCGCGTTTCGGTGGACAGTTCACCCGCGCCGCCGCCGAGCGCTACGCCACCGGCGCGTGGCTGCTCGACCCGGCCACGGCCGACGCCGGCCTGGTCCCACTGCAGGCGGCCGGCGGCGCCGAGCTGGCCGACCGGGTGGACGAGAACCGGGGCGATGTCGCCGTGGATCCCGCCGATGCCATGCGCATCCGCCCCGATGAACGCGGCATCGCCAGCGCGCGACTGGTGATCGACCCCGAGGACCACCGGCGGCTGCAGCTACGCTGCCGCTTCCGGCTCGAACGCCACCGCGGCGATGCCGATTACCGTGTCCTCGCCGGACCCGAGCACGCCCCCGCGTTTCTGCCGCCCGGCCTGCGCCCGATCCACCGCGACTGGGACATCCTCGATGAGGACTGGCACGCCCTGAGCATCGACCTGCAGCAGGTCGGCCGCACCGCGGACGGGATCCCCGTGCGCGAGACCCTGATCCGGCTCGACGACCGGGTCATGGTCCGGACCTGGACCCGCAGCCTCGGCGCCGTACTCGACCTGCGCAGCCGCGGCAACCCGCTGCTGATCGCCCACACCGTGATCGCCGTGCCTGAATAAACCGGTTGCTGCTGCCACCGCGCCGTCAGCGCAGGCCGACCGCCGCGCGCACCCGCGCCATGGTCGCCTCGGCGACGGCCGCGGCCGCCTCCGCGCCGCGGCGCAGGACCGCGTCGACGTGGCCCGGATCGGCGGCCAGTTCCTGGCGCCGCGCCCGGGCCGACGCGAAATGCTCCCACACCAGTTCGAACAGCGCCTGCTTGGCGTGGCCGTAGCCCATGCCGCCAGCGCGATAGCGCGCGGCGAGCTCGGCCGTGCGCTCATCCTCGGCCCCGGCGACGGCGCGGAAGATCGCGAAGACCGGGCAACCGCTCGGGTCCTTGGGCGCTTCAAGCGGGGTCGAGTCGGTCTTGATCTTCATGATCTGCTTGCGCAGCGGCTTCTCGTCGAGGAAGGGATCGATGGTGTTGCCGTAGCTCTTGGACATCTTCTGCCCGTCAATGCCCGGCAACACATCCGCCCCGCTGGCGAGACGGTATTCGGGCAGAACCAGGACCGGATGATCCTCGGTGCCGAAGCGATGATTGATCTTCTGGGCCAGGTCACGGGTGATCTCGATGTGCTGGACCTGATCCTTGCCCACCGGCACCAGCTCGGCGTCGACGATGAGGATATCTGCCGCCTGGAGCACGGGATAGGTGTAGAGACCAATACTCGGCGCCAATCCCTTGGCGACCTTGTCCTTGTAGCTCACCGCCTTGTCCATCAGGTACTTGGGACAGCAGCAGCCGAGGATCCACGCCAGCTCGGTCACCTGTGGCAGATCCTGCTGGAGGTAGAGGTTGGTCTGCTCCGGGTCGAGGCCGAAGGCGAGCGAATCGATCACCACCTGCCGTTGCGCCGCCCGCAGCGCCGCGGGATCCTCGACGCTGGTCAGGGCGTGATAGCTGGCCACGAAGATGAACATCTCGTGATCGGCCTGCATGTCGACGAACTGGCGGATGGCTCCGCAGTAATTACCGAGATGGAGCTGGCCGCTGGGCTGGATACCGGAGAGGATGCGTGGCATGGCGCGCGCAGCATAGGAACGGGCCCACGCCGGGCAAGGCGGGCCGCGCGCGCCCCGGCTCGCCGGTGGCGCGGCCGCTGCGCCGGCCACAATCGGCCGCGTCACCAGCCGACCGCGGGAGCCGACCATGGACCAGCCACCAGCCGACCGGACCGAAGTGCTGCACCGTGGCGCCCATCTCGACTTCTGCCGCCGCGGCCACTGGGAATTTGTCCGCCGCAGCGGAGTGGACGAGGTGGTCGGCATCATCGCCGTGACCCCGGCGGGCGAGCTCCTGCTCGTCGAACAGCACCGCCCCCCGCTCGGCGAGCAGGGCGTGCGGGTGATCGAGTTGCCGGCCGGCCTGGTCGGCGATGACGGCAGTCCGGAGGAGATGCTCGTCGCCGCGCGGCGCGAACTGCGCGAGGAGACTGGCTACCACGCCGGTCGCTTCGAACTGCTGACCCAGGGGCCAAGCAGCCCCGGCCTGAGCTCGGAAGTCATCGGCCTGGCCCGGGCCCACGACCTCGAGCGTCGCGACGCCGGCGGCGGCGTCGACGGCGAAGACATCACCGTGCACCACGTCCCCCTCGCCCAAGCCACCACCTGGCTCGCCGCCCGAGAGGCCGAAGGCGCCGCCATCGACGTCAAGGTCTGGGCCGGCCTGTATTTCGCACGGCCGTAGCCGGCAGAGGCGACAAGCGAGAGGCTTCCTTCAGAGGGGGCGCTGCCCCCTCGCGCCTTCGGCGCACACCCCCCCGGCCTCTGTCGCCCTTCGCCAGCTTCGCTGGCGTT
>JBEPXK010000656.1:0-2583 GCA_041641915.1 Planctomycetota bacterium | reverse complement strand
GAGCCGGATTCGATGCTCCGCGGGCTGCTGCGCCTGGCCGAGGCGGCGCGCGACGGCACGCCGGTGCTCGACAACACCTACGCCGGCGTGGTCGCGCCAGAGGGCAATCCTCAGGCTCGGGCGATCGTCGACCGGGTGTTCACCCCCGCCGACGCCACCTGGCGCGCAATGGGGGTGATCCCCGACTCGGGGCTGACCCTGCGAGCGGCCTACGCCGGCTTCGACGCGCGCACCCGCTTCGGTGTGGAGGTCGACGCCGATTGCCACGCCCCCGGCTGCCGCTGCGGCGAGGTCATCCAGGGCCGTTGCGAGCCGGCGCAGTGCGGGCTCTTCGGCACCACCTGCACCCCCATCCGCCCGATCGGGCCCTGCATGGTCTCCTCGGAGGGCACCTGCGCCGCCTGGTATCGCTACGGCGGGGTGAGCACCGCGCCGCGAAGCAGGGCGGGGAGCGAACGATGAGCGATGACTGCGTCCTGCTGGCCCACGGCGGCGGCGGCGAGCTGACCCGTGCGCTGATTGAGGACCACATTGTCCCCCGGCTGGGCAACCCGGCGCTCGATCCGCTCACCGACGCGGCGGTGATCGCCGGCGGCCCGGACCGGCTGTGCCTGACCACCGACGCCTCGGTGGTCCAACCGCTGGAGTTCCCCGGCGGCGACATCGGCCGGCTGGCGGTCGCGGGCACGGTCAACGACCTCGCGGTGATGGGCGCCGAACCGCTGGCGCTGATGCAGACCCTGGTCATCGAGGAGGGCCTGCGCCTGGCCACCCTCGACCGGATCCTCGATAGCATCGCCAAGACCGCGCGCACGGCCGGGGTCGCGGTCGTCGCTGGCGACACCAAGGTGGTCGAGCGCCGCGACGGCGGCGGGCTGACCATCTCCACCGCCGGTATCGGCCGTCTGCGCGCGGGCATCGATCTCGCGCCGCAGCACGTGCGCCCCGGCGACCGCATCGTGGTCAGCGGCTGCATCGCCGACCACGGCCTGGCGATCATGGCCACGCGCGAATCGCTGCACCTCGACTCGCCGATCGTCTCCGACGTCGCCCCCCTCGCCGATCTCTGCGCCGCGCTGGTCGACTGCGGCGAGGGCGTGCGCTTCATCCGCGACCCCACCCGCGGTGGTCTGGCCGGCGTGCTGGCCGACATCGCTGCCGCGAGCGGCTGCACGTTGGAGGTCGACGAGGCGACCATCCCCATCCGCCCGGCCACCCGCGCCGCGGCCGATCTGCTCGGCCTCGACCCACTCGCCGCGGCCAACGAAGGCAAGCTGGTCATCGCCTGCGCCCCCGCGACGCTCGACGCTGTCCTCGCCGCCTGCCGTGCCGACGCCCACGGCGCCGACGCAGCGGTCATCGGCACCGTGATCGCCCGCGAACCGCCGCTGGTCGAGCTGATCACCGCCGCCGGCGGGCGCCGCATCGTGCAGCGCCCCTACGGCGAGGAGCTGCCGCGGATATGCTGAGCCCCCGCCCACGTGCCCGGAGCCGCCGCCGTGCATGAGATGTCGATCGCCACCACCCTGATCGGCCAGGTACTGCATCAGGCCGCGGCCCACGATCTGGCGCGGGTCGAGCGCATCCGGCTCGAGATCGGCGCGCAACGGCTGGTCGTCCACGAGGCCATGCGCATGGCTTTCAGCGCCGTGGCCGCTGGCACCTGCGCCGCGGAGGCGCAGCTGGAGCTGGTGGAGATCCCGGTCCGCGCCCGCTGCCGTGGGTGCGCCACCGAGTTCGCGCCGGCGATCGACGACTACCGTTGCCCCGCTTGCGGCGAAGCCGACGTGAGCTTCATCACCGGCGACGACATCGTGCTCGCCGCGCTCGAGGGCGAGAGCACACGGGATTGACGAGGAGACAACCATGGCCGAAGTCCGGGTGATCGAAAGCGTCCTGCGTGCAGGACAGGAGGTCGCAGACCGCAACCGCGCCCGGCTCGACGCCGCCGGCGTGCTCGGCGTCAACCTGATGAGCGCGCCGGGCAGCGGCAAGACCACGCTGCTGCAGCAGACCATCCCGGCGCTCGCCCCCGCGCGTTGCGCGGTGTTCGTCGGCGACCTCCAGACCAGTCGCGATGCCGAACGCATCGCCGGGAGCGCCGCGGCGGCGGTGCAGATCAACACCGGCCGCGGCTGCCATCTCAACCCGATGCAGGTCCAGCTCGGTCTCGATGAGACCCCGCTCGACGACCTCGCCTACCTGTTCATCGAGAATGTGGGCAACATGGTCTGCCCGGCGGCACACACCTTGGGCGAACACTGCAACGTCGCTCTGCTCTCGGTGCCCGAGGGCGACGACAAGGTCGCCAAGTACCCGACGCTGTTCCAGCGCGCCGATGCGATCCTGGTCAACAAGATCGACCTCGTCGAACATCTCGACTTCGATCGCGAACGCGTCCGCGCCGACCTCGACCAGATCAACACCCGCGCGCCCTGCTTCGACCTGAGCACCCGCACCGGCGAGGGCCTGGAGGCCTGGCTCGACTGGCTGCGCCAGCGTCATGCCGCGCTGCCAGCCGGTTAGTGCCTCGATTGCTTGTGACAGCGACAAAAAACAACGTTTTGAAGCGGCGCTGTCACA
>JBEPXK010000655.1:0-2584 GCA_041641915.1 Planctomycetota bacterium | reverse complement strand
TTCGGCTCTGTGCCGAGACCGCACCGGCAAAGCTGGTTGTCGTTGACTGGCAAGCCTAGGTGTCGTCGGGTAAGCCGTACCAGTACCACCAGGAGCGCGCGTTGGGCAGCTCGTGGCTCCGCGCCCAGAATGGGACAGCCTTCGCTCCGGTCGCAGCTGCGGCCGGAGCACGCGTGCGCGTGGACGGTCGTTGGCTGTCCGGCGCCTGGCCCGGCCGTGGAGTATGTCCGTGACTGCGGTCAGGACGGCAGCGGCTGACGCGACCCAACCGCGTTCAAGGCGTCGCCGACCGGTCGCGGATCTCCAGGCGCAACTCCTCGCTGTTGCCGCGCAGGGCTGGGGCGTACATCGCTTCGATCTGCGCCGGCAGGGCGCTGAAGCTGCCGGGAACCTGGCAACGCAGCTGGTAGCTGAGGCTGTGCGTGCCGCGTGGCAGGCGGCGGATGTAGCAGATCACCGCCTCGTCGCGCAACTCCTGGTAGCGCCGCAGCCCGCCATCGCTGCGGTAGCCGCTGCGCAGGGCCACGGCCTCGCAGCCGGCGGGTCGCGGGTCGCTGAGCACGAGGTACTCGTAGTCGTTGGTGCTCGTGAGCACGAGTTCGACTTCGATCAGGTCACCGCTGGTCGCCTCCCCGGGGTGGGCGATGGGGATGCGGCGCAGGTCGGCGATCGCCTGTGAGCGCGCCGTGCCGCTCTGGGTGGGTGTCAGCGCGGTGGCGTCCGGGTCGTCCACCAGACGATAGTAATTGCGCGTGAGCGTGACCTGGAGCCCGGCCGCCGCGATGTGCGGCTCGGTGCTGAAGATCGCGACCGAGGCATCGGCGTAGAGTGGACCCCGGCCGCGTTTGTGCAGGCTCACGGTGTGCGCACCGCCGGTGACCTCCGCACCGGTCAGGCTCCAGCTACCGGCGGCGGTGAGCACGGTGTCGGGAGTAACGCGTACGGTCTCCACCACTGCGTCGTCGTAGCGCAGTTCGAGCGTGTAGTCGGCCTCCGCGGTACCGGAGCGGGCGAAGTGCCGGGCCAGGGCGCGGATGCAGTAGGCGGTATCGCGGGTCGAGTTCCAGCGCGAGCCGTGGGTGCGATCGATCAGCAGGTAGCGGGCGATCTCGGCGGCGATCGGGCTCGCTGGCTCGCTGGCGTTGAGCAGCTCGAGGTAGGCCGCCTGGGCTTCGTACTGCGAGCCGTACCAGTACCACCAGGAGCCCGCGTTGGGCAGCTCGAGCCAGGCGGTCTGGGTGGTGGCATCGCGCCGGAGATACTGCTCCACGTTGCGGCGGAGCATCGCTGCGCGCTCTCTGTCCTCCAGCCGGTGCAGTGCGCGACCGAACAGCGCCTTGGCGTAGACCGAGAGCTCGTTGCGGTCGCGATAGAGATGGTCCGCCATGTCCGGCGCTTTCACGCCAGCCCGGGTCAGAACCGCGAACACCAGCGCGTCGCGGTGGGTGGTCGTACGCCGGAACGGCTCCTCCGGTTCGGCCAGTTCGCCGCGATCGAGCAGCTTCAGCTGTTCGTTCTGATGGCCGCGCAACCAGTCGATGCCCTCTTGCAGCGCTGCGGGTGGCACGGTGGCTCCGGCGTCACGCGCTGCGAACAGGCCTTCGAGCACCACGGCCGTGGTGTGGGCCGAGGCGCGCGCGCCGCTGCCAGCGAACCAGCCCCAGCCGCCGCTGGGCAGCTGCATCTGCTCCAGCCGTTCGATCCCGGCCGCGACCATGCGCGCCACGGTCGCCGGATCGTAGATCGGATTGTGCTCCCAGCGCTGCCACAGCGCGGCGAGTTGCTCCTTGCCTCCCTTGCGCCCGGCCCGCCTGGCGGCGTGGTCCATCTGGGCATCCAGGTCGATGCCGTGGTCGGTGATCAACCGGTGCACCACCAGGGTTGGTAGGAAGCGGTTGAGGGTCTGCTCGGTGCAGCCGTGCGGATAGCTGGCGAGATAGGGCAGCGCCTCGATCATCGGGCCGAGCAACGAGGGGCTCCAGCGCAGGCTCACCGCGCTGCGCTCGGGGAGGCGCTCCTCGGCGACGGTGAAGGCGATCGTCGTCTCGTTCTGCGCGGCACCCAAGGCGCGGCTGAAGCTCTGCACCCGTTGCGCGCCGTGGATCCGGACCGGTAGCTGCAGTTCCATCGCATCGGAGCCCTGCGCGCTCAGGGCATCGACCCGGATCGCAGCGATGCCCGCCTCCTCGGTCTCGACCGGCCAATCGATCCGCCGTTCGCCGTCGGCCGGGATCGTCACCGTGTGTTCGGCCGCGCCGGCGAGACGGAGGCCGGTGCCGGCGAGGGTGAGGCGCACCGTGCTCGCCACCGCGGCGTCGAGTCGATTGTGGACGTTGGCGCTGACGGTCGCCCGGTCGCCGACGACCAGGAAGCGCGGCAATTGCAACCGGACCAGCAAATCCTTGTTGACCACCACACTCGCGGCGGCCTCGCCGACGGCGGTGCGTTCGTCGATGACCCAGGCCCGGATCTGCCAGGTGGTGAGATTGTCTGGCGCGGGGAAGGCGATGCGCGCGCCACCATCCGCATCGAGCGCGGTCGCGGCCGACCAGTGGGCGGCGTCAACGAACTCGGTGCGTACCGT
>JBEPXK010000654.1:0-2590 GCA_041641915.1 Planctomycetota bacterium | reverse complement strand
TTGCAAACTCCCTCGTTGTTTGCTTCGCAAACTCCCTCGTTGGGATGCTCGTTGTTTGCTTGGCAGATGGTCGTGCCGTTGGCTGGGTGGCGCTGGTAATCGGGTCTGTGCGGCCCGATCGGCGGGTGGGGGTGGGTCAGCCTTCCGGTTCGGGCGCGGTGCCTGGCGCTACTGGTTTGGGCGTATCGGTGCCGGCTGGCGCTCGCGGCGGTCGGCCGCGCCCGCCGCGAGCGCCGCGGCGGGTGCGGAGGCCGAAGGTCCATTCGACGCGCATGCTTGCGAACCAGCCGCCGTCGATTTCGATGGCGTTGTCGTCGTTGTCCTCCCACCACGGATCGATGCGCTCTTCGGTGAATTCGCGGTCGAAGCGCCAGCCTACTGCCAGTCGGGCCTGGCGTCCGGGGCCGAGTGTTACGCCTGAGTAGGCCGCTGCCTCGTAGTCGCTGTAGGAGATGCGCAGGTCCTCGTCGGTCCGTGCGGCGCGGAAGGCGGAGAAGCCGTTGCGGCGCAGGCGCAGGCCGAGGCCGAGCCAGCGTTGGGGGCGGTACTCGGCGCGGAGTCCGAAGGCGCCGTAACGCCAGCCGCCGGCGAGGATCACCGACTCGCGCGGTTGCCAGGTGGCGTAGGCCATGGGCATGCCCAGCTTGAGACCCAGCGTCTTGCCGATGCGGGTGCTGTAGACCACCAGCGGGATCGGCCAGCCGTCGAGTGCTTCGAGATCGTTGCGCCACACGGCGCCGACCAGCCAGGCGGTGCGGCCCGGGGCCGGACCGGAGGCAGGCAGGACTGCGACCGCCGCGAGGCCGTAGAGCAGTTCGTCGTCGGAGTCGAAGGGCTCGTCGCTGGCCGAGCCGAAATCGCCCGAGATGGTCAGCGAACGGCTCCCGGCGAGCATGCGTTTCCACGACAGGCTGCCGGTCAGGCGGGTGAAGTGGTCCGGCAGCTCCGCGGTGGCCGGGAATTGCGCCCGACCATCGGCGACCAGGTGGTCGAGCGCGAGGCCGACGGTGACCTGGTGCGGTTGGCCGGCACCGATCGGCGCATGGAGGCGCAGTTCGGTCTCGCTCAACCGCAGCGAGCCGTCCTGGTCGCGAACCCGGCTGCGTTCGATCATCGCGCCGCCGGCCTCGGCGCCGAAGCGATAGGGCAGCGGGCGGGGCATGAACAGGCTGCGGTCGAGTGCGGCCGCCGGTGCGATGACGCAGGCGAACAGCAGCAGGCACCGCTGGAGGGGGGCTGTCGCGTTCATTGTCCGTAGCGCTCCGGCCCCCCGGCAAGGTAACGCTCCTCCGCCGCCGTGGAACGGCGCCCCAGGGCGCGGTTGCGGTGCGGGAAGCGGCCGAAGCGAGCGATCAGCGCGCGATGGTCGCGCGCATAGGCGAGTTGGGTCGCGGTCTCGGCGCGACGGGAGGCCGGGGCCTCGGCGTGCAGGCAAGCGAAGCATTCTACCCCCAGATCCTGGATCGTGAGCGATTCGGCGTGTTGAAACGGCATGTAGAGAAAAGAGCGTTCGATCGGCGCCATGGCGCGGTCGCGGCCCTCTTCGCAGGCCGTTTGCGCCAGACGGCAGGCCAGGGCGTCACCGGCGAAGGCGCGCCCCCGGCCGCGCCAGCAACTGCGCGGGAACTGGTCGCAGCAGAGGATCGCGGCCAGGCGTCCGCGGGCGGTGGCGTACCAGGCCTGCAGCCCGCCGCCGAGCGCCCGGACCACCAGACCCAGGTACCGCTCGCGGATCGTCCGGTCGTCGGCCGGCCGGGCGCCGAACCACAGCTGCTCGCGAGCGTCGCAGGTGAAGCCGTTGTCGTCGAGCCGGCCGAACCAGAAATCGTGGATCCCGGCGATGGCGGTGCTCAAGTCCGCTGCTCCGTATTCTCGGTCGCCAGCTCGGTCTGCGACTCATCTGCGGTGTCGGGCGCGGGTCCGACGCTGTCTGCCCGGTCGTGCGAGGGCTGTGCTGCGGCCGCGGGGGTAGAACGCGACAACGGCAGATGGAGTCGATTGGCAGCCGCCTTGGCCAAGCGGTTGGCCTTGTCGCGGCTGTGGAAGGCGAATGCCGGTACCAGCCCCCGATCGGTCTCGATCGAGACGCAGTGGCGCGCCGTGCGCGGTGGCCGCGGGTCGAGTTCGTAGCTCGTGATCGGGTGCAGCCGCACCCGCAGGAGCTCGGAATATTCGTGGGTGACGACCCGCGAGCGCAGAATCCGGCGTTCGACCCGGATCGTCGTGGGTCCGACCCGCATGCGCATCGTCTGGCAGAGGAAAATGAAGGGGATGAAGATGGCGATCAAGAGCACGGCCGCGGTGACCAGATGCGAGCCGAGCAGCGGCGGCAGGAACGCGGCCTGTATACTGTAGCCGACGACGACGATCACATAGGTCAGGGCGATCTGCAGATGCAGCGGCCCGCGGTAGCTCAGGTTGACAGTCTTGGGGTTTTTCTCAGAGGGGGCTTCGCCCCCTCGCGCCTCCGGCGCACACCCCCCCGGCCTCGGTCGCCCTTCGCCAGCTTCGCTGGCGTTTCCGCCGGGCCTTCGGCCCATTTTCGGCGGAAAACAGGGCTCTGTCGGCCGATGGGGGCCGGCCCGGCCCC
>JBEPXK010000653.1:0-2594 GCA_041641915.1 Planctomycetota bacterium | reverse complement strand
CTGCGGATCATCACCGAGCGCGCGCAGCACCGGATCGGGGTCGGCCGGGTCGACCACCGCCACCGCATCCGCCGCCTGGAGCACCGCCATCGCGTCGGGCTGGTTGCGCCAATCGGGGCCGACGACGGTGCAACAGCCGGCCGCGGCCGCTTCGAGCATGTTCTGCCCACCACGGCCGCTGCCCAACCCGCCGCCGACCACCGCGATCGCAGCGTTGGCGTAGAGCGCGGCGAGCCGGCCGATCTCGTCGACCACGATCAGATCGCAGGCCTGCGCCTGGGTCAGCTCGCCCGGCTGACTACTGCGCGCGGCGCGGAGATCGAGCCGCGCACAGGCGGCGACGATCGCCGGCCCGCGCTCCGGGTGCCGGGGACAGACCACCAGGCGCCAACCCTGCGCGCGCCCCCAGCGCTGCCAGCTGCGGATCAAGGGCAGCTCCTCGTCCGGGCCGGTGCTGGCCAGCAGCAGCACCCGCTTATCGCCGGCCGGACCGGGTGCGAGCGCGAGCCGCTGCGCTTCGGCGTCGCGCTGCGCGGCATCGGCCGGCACCACCATATCCGCCTTGAGCGAGCCGGTGACACGGCAGCGACCCACGCCGAGGGCCTGCAGGCGCGCTGCCCAGGTCGGGTTCTGGGCGCAGGCGGTGTCGATCCCGCGGAACAAGGGCCGGAGCCAGGGGCCGGCGCGGCGGTAGCCGCGGAAGCTGCGCGCGCCGATGCGGGCGTTGACGATGAATACGGGGATGCCGCGTTCGAAACAGGCGCTGAGCAACAGCGGCCAGATCTCGGATTCGAGCAACACCACCGCTCGCGGGCGCACCCGCCGCAGGAAGCGGACCACCGCCCAGGGCAGGTCGAGCGGCAGGGCGCAGCGGACCCGATCGGGGAACTGCTTCGCCAGCGCGGCGTGACCGGTGGCGGTGGCGGTGCTCGGCACACAATGCACGCCGGTGGCCGCCTCCAGGCGCGGTACCAACGCACGCATGAGCATCACCTCGCCCATGCTCACCCCGTGGACCAGCACGCCACCCGCCGGCGGTCGCGTCCCGGCCCCGGTCAGGCGTTCACGCAGGGCCGTGGGCGCCCCGCGCGCGAACAACCGCCGGGCGAGCACCGCCAGCAGCAGGGGCGCAAAGAGCAGACAGGCACAGGCGAAGGGTGCGGCCCGCCGCCGCCAGCGCAGATCGCGTCGCATCGCGCGATGGCAGCGTGGGCCAGCCCCGGGGCAAGACAAATCCCGGCGCCTGACCCACCGGCGCGCGCGCTTGCCAGCGCGCATTGCCTCCACGCCGTCGCCGGCCGAGAATGGACAGCGACTGCCACCCGGCGAGCGACCAGGAGCTGCCCATGCCCACCGTCCGCGACCGCCTTTCCCGTCTGCTGCTCGCGCCGCTGCTGCTGCTCGCCGCCCACGGGTGCGCGCCCACGCGCCCCGAGCCGCCGTCCGGCCCGGTGACCATCGAGGTCTTCCGCACCAAGAAGACGGTGATCGATCTCGGCGCGACCACCCACACCGTGCACACCCTGACCGCGCTGCAGGATCGGCTCGCACAGATCCCGACCCCACGCCCCGCTGTGCTGCGGCTTTCGCGCCTGTTGCCACACGCCTACGCCCGCGGGGTGCTCGGCGTGGTCAGCGACGCCGGCTTCACCCGCGTGCGCCTCGATCCGATGGACTGACGCGCCGCGGCGCCGCTTGCCCGGCGCGGCCCGGCGCCCACCCTCTGCCGCCATGAGCGCCCCGGCCAACCAGCGCTTCTGCGTCGTCCTCGTCCGCACCCAGGGACCGGTGAACCTGGGCATGATCTGTCGCATCTGCGCCAACACCGGCCTGACCGACCTGCGCCTGGTCGACCCCCAATGCCCGACCAACTGCGCCGACTCACGCAAGTTCGCCAACCACGAGCGCCACCGCCTGATCGAGGGGCTGCCGACCTACACGACCCTGACCGATGCCACCGCCGACTGCGGGCTGGTCATCGGCACCACCGCCCGGCTGCGCGATCCCGACCATGGCGAGCCGATCCCGCTGCGCGGACTCGGCGAAATGCTCGCACGCCGCCCGGCCAAACGCACCGCGCTGGTGTTCGGCAATGAGGCCGACGGGCTGTCGATCGACGAACTGCGGGCCTGCCAGGAGTTCATCACCCTCGAGACGCCCGGGCATTACCACAGCTACAACCTGGCCAACGCGGTGGCCATCGTCACCTACCATGCGGCGACCCTCGCGCAGGAGCCCGCGCCAGCGCGCCAGCCCGCCGCGGCCGCGCGCGAACACGTCGAGCGCCTGGCCGGGTACTGGCTCGACAGCCTCGAACGCATCAATTACTTCCGACGCACCCCCCGCGATCGCTGGGAACCCACCTTCCGCGACATGCTCAACCGGTGGCCGCTGACCCGACACGACGTCGACGTGCTCTTCGGCATTTTCGCCCAGGTCAACTACCACGCCTTCGGCAACAAGCACGCCGACGATCTGTAGACGGAACGCGCTGCGCGATAGCCGGCCCCGGTGGGGCCGGCGGCCGGCGGAGCGCGACGAGCGACAGCGAGGAAGCCGGGCCCGGAGGGACGGCGGAAACGCCAGCGAAGCTG
>JBEPXK010000652.1:0-2595 GCA_041641915.1 Planctomycetota bacterium | reverse complement strand
CGCCAACCGTGATTCTTGCCACCGTGATTTCCGGATACTGCCAACCCGGCGGAAGGATCTCGACAACCTCCTGCAATGCTTTGTCGAGGGAGACATCGGGCTGAAGGAGAATCTCGGCGACACGACGAACGCAGGTCTGTTCCTTGACGCGCTCCCTCAGATGCTGCGACGTTTCGAGCAATGCCAGCTCGTTCAGCTTGCGCTCGGTCACGTCGCGCAGGTAGACCGCATCAAAGGGACACCCGGCCAGCATAACCCGGGTGCTGCGGATATCGGCCGTGACCACGCCTCCCCGGGGACGGGGGATCTGGATCTCGGTGGGCTGCTCGGTCGTCACAACGTGCCCGAACGACTCGCCAACCAGCTCCTCGGGCTGCCGCTCGAACAGCTCAGCAGTGGCCGGGTTGGCATAGACAACGACGCCATCGGCGTCGAGGAGCAGAACGGTGTCACTGGCCTGCTCAACCAGTTGCTGGAAGGAATCGTAGTTCAGCTCCATCGCGAAGCGGTTTCGAAACACGGAACCTGCCGGTCAGTGGCCTTTGTTGACATGATCCGGCTCCCCGCGGGCGGCGTCCGCTTCCGGTGCTTCGCCGCATTGGGATTGCACGGCGCGATTACGTCCCGACGCCTTGGCCTGATACAAGGCGCGGTCGACACGGCGTATCAGCATCTCTTCGGATTCCCCCGCGCGCGAGCCGGCCAGGCCGAGGCTGATGGTTATGCCGCCCGGGCCCTCGAAGTCGGTCCGCTCGATCTGCGCCCTTATACGCTCGGCCACGACCCCGGCACTGTCGATATCGGTCTCCGGCAGCAGGACCATGAACTCCTCGCCGCCCCAGCGGGCCAGGATGTCGGCGTCGCGCACCTCGTCCGCGGCCAGGGATGACACCCGCTGCAACACTTGGTCGCCGACGTCGTGACCGCAGCGGTCGTTGACCGTCTTGAATCGATCCAGATCGAACATGATCAGGGAGAAGGTGCCACCGTAGCGCTCGGCGCGGTGGATCTCTTCCTCCAGATGCTGCTGAAATGCGTAGCGGTTATAGAGCTCGGTGAGGGAGTCATGGTCGGCGCGGTGGCGCAGATTCTTGACACCGGTTACGTCCGTGCACACGCCAACGTAATGGATCAGCTCGCCGTTGTCGCGGCGCACCGCATTGATGCTCAACTCCTCTACATACACTTCACCGTCTTTGCGGCGCTTGCGGAGCTCACCGTCCCAGTGCCCCTTACGTTCCAGGACACGCCCGATCTCCCCGTAGAATTCCGTATCCTGGTGCAGGAATTCGGACGTGCGGCCTACGGCCTCCTCTTGCGCGTAACCGGTGATCTCCGTGAAAGCGCGATTGACGGCAACGATCACAGTGTCCGGCCTGGTGATTATGACGCCTTCGCTTATGGCGTCGAAGATCACCGCGAACTGGCGGAGACGCTCCTCCTCCCGGGCGCGCTCGGTGACGTCGCGCAGGTAGACCGCCACGTGGGGCTGGTCTCGCACTTCGACGGTGGCGCGGCGGATGTTGGTGGCCACCAGCCCGCGCCGGGGATGCAGGATATAGATTTCTGATTGTTGTTCGGAAGTTGCAACGTTGCCGAAAGCTTCTCCTACCAGCTCGCAACGCGGGCACCCGAACAGTTCATCGGCCGCGGGGTTGGCATAGGAGATGGCGCCATCGCCGTCGAGCAGGAGAATGACGTCGGCCGCCCGCTCGACCAGCGATCGGAAGACCCCGTCCGCCGGCTGCATCATTAGTTCTCCTTGAGGTCGAGACCTATCAGCACCTTCTCCTGCTCGGACAGATCACCGACGATGCGCCGCAGGGGCTCCGGCAGCTTCTTGATTACCATGGGCGTAGCGAGGATGCGCTCATCCTCGGCTAATTGCGGACGCTCGAGGATGTCGATCACCTCCACATCCACGCTTTGACCGTTGCTCTGCAGCTCTGCGGCGATCTGGCGCAAATTGTGAATGGCGCGCTCGGCCGTCGCCGTGCGCCCGGCGATATAAAGGCGCAGGCAGATGCCGCTCATGTTGTCTCGTCGCCCGCGCTGTCCGGCCGGACCATGCCCTCCGCGGTCATGGTGTATTCACAGACGTAGTCGGCGGTCGGCATGCCGCGTGACTTGACCACCGTAAGCAGGCGATGCAGCTTGCCGCCGCGCTCGTCGCGCCGCAGCTTGATCCACATGTCGATGGCCGAGGAAATGTTGAGCGAGCTCTCGCCGCCGCTGTTGTCCATCAGCAGCTCGGTGGTCACGCTGGTCACGCCTTCCGTTTTGAGCAGTGACAACAGGCGCAGCACCATGGCCTTGCTGTTGGCGTCGGCCACCTTGTGGGTCAACGCGCTGAGCGGGTCGAGAATCACAACATCGGGCTGGTGGTAGCGGACCGCCCGCAGTATGCGCAGGAGGTGCTCTTCCCAGCCCGTCTCCGCCGCCAACATCGGCTCCAGGATCAGCCGGCCCTTTCCCGGCGCCGGATCGACATAGATCTGAAAGTCTATGCCAACACTCTGCTGGTTGCGCGCCAGCTCATCGGCGCCTTCCTCGAAACTGAGGTACAGAACGTTGTCGCCGCGTTCACAGGCCGCC
>JBEPXK010000651.1:0-2595 GCA_041641915.1 Planctomycetota bacterium | reverse complement strand
ACCGTGAACCCGGCCAGGTCGTTGTGGACGCGCCAGCGGGTGGAGCAACCGATACAGGCCGCTATCTGGACCTCCTGGGCGCTGGCGCGTTCGGCGCCGGGAAAATCCAGTGGCGCTTCTGGCGGATCTGTTCCGGCGCTCGGGTCTGAGGCCATCCTTAGTCGGTGCCATCATCCAGAGCGATGACGATGCGTTCCGCTCCGATGCGTCCGGGCAGTTCGGCCTCAACGGTGGCATCCGTACGCGAAAGCAGTTTGCGCAGGGAGACGGCCCTGGCGACCAGGGTCTTGTCGTTGTCGTCTTCGAGCCGGAGATAGACCTCGTCGCCACCGGCGATGAGATTGGCGGCGGCGCGCTCCGCGGTGGTCGCGCTCCGGTCCAGGCGCTGCTGCACGGCATCGGGGGTGGCGGGGTAGCCGGGTCCGCGGCGTACGCGCACCCGATAATCACCCCAGCTCGATTCGATCTCGAGCGTGAGCATGTCCGCAAAGGGGCCGGTGCCGCCCTGGAGTTCCTCGGCGCTGGCCCCGAGCAGACGGTCGACGAAACCGCCCTGCCAGAGCAGCAAGGCCGTGAGCACGATGACCACCCCGCCGATGAGCGGGACGTACCGCCGATCGAATGGGAGTGAGGACGTGGTCTGCTCGTCTTGATAGGTTGCGGCGATGCGTTGGCGATCGCCTTCACGCAGGGGGCGCGAGCGGGCCACCACCTGAAGCTCGCGGCCGATGACCCCGAAAAGGGTCTCTTGCACGTCGTCGCCGACGATTTCGGTGCAGCGCAGGGTCGACTCGACTTCACCTTCTGGCGGGATGCTTGCCAGCAGCTTCTCCAGGCCACGCACCAGTTGATCGCGTCGGGCCTCGGACAGGCGGCTGCGCGGGCAGGGACTGTCGTCGGCGAGCAGGGAGAAGCTCGCGCCATCGAAGTCGAGTTGGAACTCGACAGCCCCCAGGCCGTTGAGCTGGTCGACCACCTGTTGCAGGGCCCGGTCGTCCTCGCCGCGTGGTCCTTCCAAAATGCCGTCGAACCAAGCGTGACCGCTGCCGCTCTGCAGCGGCTCGGCGTGGACTTCAACCATTGTCACCTCGCGGGGCGGGAATCATGGCTTCAGCGCTGCCGCGGGCGCTGGCGGGAGCGGGGCCGCGGCGGGGGTTGATCCGCGTCGCGCCCGTAGAACGCGGCCTCCTCATACTCCTCTTCGTCATCGTAATCACCATCGTCGTCGTCGTCGTAGTCCGCGTGGGCGATCTGGCCTCGCGCGCCTCCGGGGTCGGTGTCGACCCCCAGGACACGATCGTGGGCGCCCAGTCGCTGGTTCAGTTTGCGATGGCGGCGGTCAGCGACCATCCGGTCCTTGCGCACCTGCTCGCGCAGGCGGCGGTTCTCGGCCCGCAGCCGCTGTTGTCTCGCCTGCTCCTTCTTCAGGTCGCCGACCACGCAGACGATGATCAGGCCGATGAGCCCCAGCAGGAATCCGATGAAGAACCAGCCGATGGCGCTGCGGCCCTTCGAAGAGGCGATGAGCGCGGTGATGACCCCAATGATGCCGGCGATTATGAAATACACGTCGTGGCTCCTCGCATTACCACCGTTGTAGAGTTGTGTACGCTATAGCTGATGTAGCGCTCAGGCAACGGAAAGTTGCGGCTTCCCCCCAGGGCCGCTCAAAGCTCGCCCCTGGGAGCGCCGAGCACCAGCTCGGCACTCCTTGCGCTGTCTCCATCTGCGCCAATCCGACAGCTTGCCATGCCGCAAAAGGCCATCGTGGCGCAGATGGAGACAGGGCATGGTCCACCCCCTGCGAGCTTTGAGCGGCCCTGGGCTTCCCCCGGGGGCTGCGTACGTCTGGGAGGCGGCGGGCGGCGCTGCCTCGCTCGCTCGCTCGCTCGCCGGGGCTGCGGGGTGGCGTCCGCATCAGGCTCCATCCAGGCAGGGCTGTATCAGTACGAGATCCACTCCTGCCGTGGCGGCAGTTGCGAAACCAGTCGATCACGATCACGGGATCGATCTGCAGGGTGGCGCCACGCCCCAGCCGGCCCTACGGCGCCTTTCTCGCGCTCCAGCGTGGCAGAACTCGGTAGCTGGTATGAGATTCTCGGAGCGCTCGGTTTCATCGACGATGCGCGCCTGGCCCTGGTTGTCGACAGGTGTGATCACATGGCCCGGTCGCTGACTCGCCTCATCGCTCGACTCGCTGGCGGGACATAGTCCCGCTATTCGCTATTCGCTGCTCGCTATTCGCTACTCGCTACTCGCTACTCGCTGTTCGCGTTGCCCACACGAAACGTCGAGGAGCCACATTTCGCGAGGGCCCGACGCTGGCGGCTCTTCCAGGGGGCTCGGCCACTTTCAGTAGCGCGCCATCGTCTTTGTCAAGCCCCTGCCGCCGGTTGGCGCGAAGATGGCCGATTTGTCCAAGACAGGCGATGGGCGGATCTCTAAGCTGCCGCCGTCTCCGCCTCGGGCGCGATCGCGTTCGTGTTGGTGGGAGGCGAGGAGTGAACGTATGCGTGCGACCCGACGAGCCCTGGTCCTTGGCATGATCGGCTGCGGCCTGGCGATCCATGGAGGTCTCGGCGCGGCCGAGTACAG
>JBEPXK010000650.1:0-2598 GCA_041641915.1 Planctomycetota bacterium | reverse complement strand
CCGGCCGAACTTGCCGATCTTGGTCTGGGCGCCGCCGCTGCAGTGGATCAGGCCGTGGATCTCGCTGCGCGGGATCGCGTCGAGCAGGTCGCGGATCAATGGCAGGTAGGTCCGCGTGGGCGCCAGCAGTGCGGCGCCCACGCTCATGCCCTTGCCGCCGGGCAGCGGGTCGCTCAGGCGGTGGGGGCCGCAGTAGATCAGCTCGGGATCGGTCTGCGGGGCGTAGGTCTCGGGGTAGGCTTCGGCGTAGGCGTGGCACAGGGCGTCGTGGCGCGCGCTGGTCAGCCCGTTCGAACCGATGCCCGAATCGGGGCGGTCCTCCCAGCGGGCCTGGCCGGTGGAGGCGAAAGCGACGATGCGGTCGCCCGGGCGCATCGACGCGGCATCGATCACCGCATCCCGGCGCAGCCGCGCGGTCACGGTGCAGCCGACATCGACCGTGCGCACCACGTCGCCGACATCTGCCGTTTCGCCGCCGGTCATCACGCAGTCGATGCCCTCTTCAGCCAACAGATCACAGACGCGTTGATACCCCTGGATGATCCCGCGCACGGCCTCGCCGGGGATCAGCTTCGCGTTGCGGCCGATGGTGTTGCACACCAGATAGGGACCGAGCGCGCCGACGCAGGCGCAGTCGTCGAGGTTCATCACCAGCGCGTCCTGGGCCACGTCCGACCACAGCCCCTGGCCCAGCCCTTCGCGCCAGCCGAGATAGGCCAGCGCCGCCTTGGTGCCGGCGGTGTCGGCGTGCATCACCAGGCAGGATTCGGGATCGCCGGTCAGCAGATCGGGGATGATCTTGCAGAACGCGCCCGGGAACAGGCCCTGGTCCTGATCGCGGATGGCATCATGGACCTCGGTCTTGGCCGCGGAGACGCCCCGGGCCTGATAGCGCTGGTCGGGAGAATCACTCATGCCGCGATTCTGTTTGCGCCTTGTATCTGGCAAGCGCCGTGGTCTCGGCTCGGCTTGCGGCCGCTCGGCGGTGGAGCTGGGACAGACCGGGGGGATCCCGGCTGATGCCTGATGGTCCGCCCTCCGGAAGCAGTCGTCGGTTCGATGGGGCGGCGGTCCGTCGGTGGACCGGGTTGCGAGATGTGTACGGATGGCGTTGCCCAGCGATGGTGCGCGGGTGCGAGGCCGAACGTGTTCCTGACGTTGGCTGCGTGCAGGCGCTCGGCGTACCAGTGGTCGCTTTCGGGGCCCTGCCGGGGCTGGCGCTCGGGCCTTGCCGCTGAGCGGCGGTCGGCCCATACTGCGAGCCTGATGCAGGCTCTGCTGCGTGCGCTGATCTACCTCCTCTGCGTCGCCACCGGCGCGGGGCTGATCCTCGTCGCCATCGTACCGGTGCTCGGCGATGACGTCGCCGCGTTGTGGGCGCAACGCGGCCATACGCCGGGGGCACGGCTGATGCTCACTGGCGTCGGCCTGGCTTACGTGCTGTTGCCGTGTTCGCTGCTCGCGCGCCACATCGCCTCGCGGCGTTACGCGCGCGAAATCAGCTACACCACCGAGCTGGGGACCGTCAGCGTCAGCCTGATCGCGGTCGAGGAGGCGCTGACCCGCACCGTTGAGCAGGAGCTCTCGGTCAAGAAGGTCCAGCTGCGGCTCTACGAAGACCGGGTCAAACGGGTGCTGGTGATCGAAGCGGTGCTCACGCTCTGGGACGACGGCGATGTCACCGGCATCAACCGCCGGTGTCAGGACCTGCTGCGCCGACGCTTCGCCGAGCTGATGCCCGAGCGTACGGGGGTGCAGGTCCACCTGACGGTCCACCGCCTCAACCAGCGTCGGGCCTCGAGCGATACCACCGCCGAGCGCGAGGTCGAATCGCGGGTCCGCACTCGCGCCACCGAGCCGGAGCCGACACCCGCCGAGGGCATCCCGTCGCCGACGCCGCTGCCACGCGAGTCGCGCCTGCCGTTGCCCGGTCTCGCCGCCACCCGCGGCGGCACCGGCGTCGAAGACGGCGCGGCGCTGCTGGCGCGACGGCGTCAGGATGGCGGTCTGCGGATCCAGAGCGAACCGCGCCTGCCGGTGAGCGTGCCGTTGGCGGTCGACGCGCCCTTGCAGCAGGACGCGCCGGAAGTCAGCGTGGAAACAACCGAAACGGCTCCGGCTGCCGGTGGAGCAGACGAAGCCGTCGCCGCGGCCGACGAATACGCCGACCTCTACCGTGGGCCAGCCTACCCGGTGGCCGATCCGGATGATGAAGAGGTGTGAGGGCGACCTTTCGCCCGTCGCATTCGGTCTCGGGTCTGTATCGGTTTGCGGATGCGCTGGTGTCGGTTGCCGTCTGTGCGTGACTGCCGGGCTGGTCGGCGCCGTGTGCCTGCAGAAAAAGCGCCGCATCGACTGGCGCGCCTCGTTAGCGACCGTCGGGCTCGGACCGGGCGACCAGCCCACACCATAGCCTTTGACGGGACCCGCAGAAAGGTGGGCCGGAGCCCTATGCTCAACCCTTGGGTTGTGGGCGGAGGCCCACCTTGGAGCCCCAAGCCTCGGCACCGCCAGCGAGTGGAGCCCAGCCAGGCTTGGCTGGGCGACCGGCCGACCGAGGGGTGGTTTTCTGCGAAAATGGGCCGCAGGCCCGCAGAA
>JBEPXK010000649.1:0-2602 GCA_041641915.1 Planctomycetota bacterium | reverse complement strand
GTGGTTTTCTGCGAAAATGGGCCGCAGGCCCGCAGAAAACGCGGCCGGAGGCCGCGAACCCCGACCGAGGCCGTGGGGGTATGCGCCGAAGGCGCGAGGGGGCAGCGCCCCCTCTGATGGAGAGCTCACCGAAGTGGACGCAGCGCGGGCCGCGGCGTTGGCGATGGCCGCGGCCGGAGCGGATTGGGTCGATGTTGGCGGCGAAAGCACCCGCCCCGGCGCCCGTCCGGTGTGTGTGGCAGACGAATGCGCGCGCGTGGTGCCGGTGCTCGAGGCGGTGGTGGGCCCTTTGCGCGAGGCCGGGGCCCTGGTCTCGCTGGACACCAGCAAGGCCGCGGTCGCCCGCGCCGGTCTGGCGGCTGGTGTGGCGATGATCAACGACGTCGCCGCCGGGCGTGATCCGGAGATGTTCGCCTGCGTCGCCGAGGCCGGCGCCGCGCTGTGCCTGATGCACATGCGCGGCGATCCGCAGACCATGCAACAGGAGCCTGCCTACGCGGATGTCCTGGACACGGTGATCGCTTTCCTCGAGCGACGCATGGCGGCCGCCTGTGCCGCGGGGGTCGACGAGGCGGCGATCGTGGTCGATCCGGGCGTTGGCTTCGGCAAGACCGTGGAAGACAACTGCCAGCTGCTGCGCGGGCTCGAACGGATCGTGGCGGCCACCGGCCGTCCGGTGCTCGTCGGGGTCAGCCGCAAGAGCCTGATCCCGGCGCTGCTCGATGCGCCGTGCGCCGCCGCCGAGCGTGACGCGCCGAGCCATCTGCTCCACGCCGCCCTGGCTCCGCGTTGCGACATCCTGCGCGTGCACGATGTGGCGGGCGCGCGGCGGGCGGTTAGACTGGCCGGAGCGATCAGCCCCGGAATGCCTGGCCCGTGAACCAGCCCAACGTCTATTATTACTACTACGTCCACTACATCATCCCGGTGCTTGAGATCGGGGTGCTGTTCGCGGTCTTCTATTGGCTGCTGCTCTCGCTCGAACGCATCAGCGCCGCGGTCAAGCTCAAGGGCTTGGCGATCGCGGTCATCGTGATCGCGCTCGCGGCGATCCTCGCCAGGATCGCGAACCTCCACGCCATCAGCTGGCTGCTCGAGAACTCGATCAGCTTCTCGGCCATCATCCTCGCCATCGTGTTCCAGCCCGAGGTCCGCCGCCTGTTCACCCGCATGGGCGGATTGCTGCCGACGCATCAGTCCGGCGATACCGAACAGGCCGTGGACCAGATCGTCGAGGCGGTCGAGTACATGAGTTCGCGTCGGATCGGCGCGCTGATCGTGATCGAACGCAGCGATCATCTCGACAACTACATCAACTCCTCGCCGCTGGACTGCCAGCTGACGAGCAAGTCGCTCGCGACGCTGTTCTGGAAGGACTCGCCGCTGCACGACGGCGCGGTGATCGTGCGCGGCGGCCGGATCGCGGCGGCCGGGGTGATCCTGCCGTTGACCGAGAACTACGAATACAAGGACCTCTCCGGCACCCGGCACCGGGCAGGCATCGGCATCAGCGAGGACACCGACGCCTTCGCCATCCTGGTCAGCGAGGAGACCGGCGGCATCAGCGTGGCCGACAAGGGCCGGCTGCAGCGCGAACTCAATCGCGAAGATCTCGAGATCCTCCTCGGCCGGATCTTCGGCATGCGTCTGCGCAGGGGGACGGCGTTGTGAAGTGGTTGCGCGAACACTGGGAGATCAAGCTCATCGCGCTGGTGCTGGCGGTCACGCTGTACTTCTTCATCGGCGGCGTGACCACGCTCGAACAGGCCTTCCCGGTCGCGGTCCAGCGCGACGATGTGCGCGGCCTGCCGAACGATTTCGTGATCACCGACATCACCCCGGAGGAGTTCACCGTCCGTCTGCGCGGGCCGCGTTCGCTGATCGAGGACATCGAGGCCGAGGCCCTGAGCCCCAATCTGGTGCTCGAGCGTGACGAACTGGCGCGGGGCCAACAGGTGTTCCCGGTCACCGGCCGGCTGCTCGGCCTGCCGCCGGAGATCCAGGTGGTCGAGCACGAGCAGGATGTGATCCGGGTCAACGTCAGCCGGCTGGTGACCAGCGACCTGGTGGTCAAGTCGAGCGACGTGCGGCTGGACACCAGCGGGCTGCCCGAAGGGGTGGCGGTCAAACAGCACTTCTTCCCGGGTGAGGTGAAGGTGCGCCTGCGCGGCATCGCGGCCCAGATCGAAGCGCTGCAGCAGCGGGAGCAGCCGCTGCTCGAACCGGTCGATCTGACCGATCTGGTCGAGGGCGACCTGGCGCGCGAGGTCGCCAAGACGTTGGAGCTGCATCTGGCCGTGGGTCCGGGGGTGGAGATCATCGGCAACCCCGATCTCGAGATCCAGGTCACCTTCGCCCCGGCCGTGGCCAGTCGCAATGCCAGCCAGGAGGTGATGATCCTCGCCCCGGAGGACTATCTCGCCAAATTTGCGGTCACCGTCATGCCCCAGCCGCGTGCCTACCGCATCTCCGGCCCGCGCAATCTGCTCGAGGCGATCGACCTCGATGAAGAGGTCACGCTCTACGTCGATCTGCGCTCGCGCCCGGCGGTGGGCGAGGGCCAGGACTACCCGGTGCTTCACCTCGCGCCGTCCTGGGCCGA
>JBEPXK010000648.1:0-2614 GCA_041641915.1 Planctomycetota bacterium | reverse complement strand
CACCTCGCCGGTAGTGCTGGCGCAGGAGGTTGCGGGCGATTCCCATGACCCAGGCGTTGAACGGCCGCGACGTGTCATAGCGATCGAAGGCGCGCCACGCCGTCAGCGCCGTGTCCTGTTCCAGCTCGTCGGCCAGGACATGATCGCCCGTGCGCGCGAAGGCGTAGGTGCGCACCATCGGCTGCGCGGCCTGCCAGAGGGTGCGAAAGTGGTCCTGAACGTCCATGTCTCGATCGCGCCCGGCCATTCCCGCATCATCGCAGGATCACTCCCATATACGATACGGCGCTCAGGGGTGAAGGGCCAGCATGGGCCGGCATCGGGGTCCTGGTTGCACGCTTGCATGGGACCAGCCTCGGGGGTCGAGGCGCAGTCCCCAGATGAAAGAGCCGAAAGGCGGGGCGAGGCCCCGCCATGGTGGCGCAGAGAGCCCAGGAAGAAGCTCGAGGAACCCAGGAGCCCAGGACGGTCAGCCGCCCAGGAACCCAGCAGGAACCCAGGACGGTCAACCAACTATGGGCCGGATCCCGGACGATCGGCTCCCCGGTCGCAGGATCCCGGTCGGGAAACACGATGCAACACCGCTCGACCACCTCGCGCACGCTCCACTGTTGGGCCTGTTCGGGATCGTAGCGGATGACGATGTGGAAGTGGTTGCTCATCACGCAGGAGGTGAGCACGTCCACGGCGAATGCGTCGGGCTGAGTGCGAAATCCCTGCTCGAGCCACGTCCGTCGATGCCCGGCGGCGTCGCCACAGAGAAAGGCGCGTCGCACGCAACGGCTGATGAGGTGATAGCAGCCGGCGCGACGCTCGTCGATGAGTAGCGAGCGGGCGGTAGTCATGATGCCACGAGGGTCAAGATAGACCCACGAGCACGAGGGTTCGTGTCAAGTGAGGTGACGGGCGTGGTTGCTGTTGGGCTGGGTGTGGCTATGGTCCTTTGGCCTTGAGGATATGTATGGGTTCGTGCCGATGCCGGCTCCGCCCTCCGTGCCATTTTCGGCGGAAGACAGGGCTCGGTCGGCCGATGGGGGCCGGCCCAGCCCCCATGCCCCCCTCGGCGGCGCGCTGACGCGCGCAAGGCTGGGATCGGTTTGGTAGGACTTCTCTGGAGCTCTGAGGGACTTGTCAATGTGCAGGCAATGATGTATGTTTTCGCGGCGATGAAGCGCAGGGGGCTGGCTATTGGGTTGACCGGGGTGATCAGCGGTCCACTGAAGTAGTCGTCTGGCAGGAGGGGTGGATCATGCGGCATCTGGTGTTGTTGGCCATAAGCTTCACGCTTGGGTGCAGTCGACCCCCTATAGTGGTGGCCGCGCTTGAGGGGAGGGCGCGACTTCGCTCTGCGGCCTCACAGGAGGAGGCGCTCAAGATCCTTGGTGATGTTTTCGCCGGGGTCGAGATGGAGGAGCCACTGGGCTCTGAGCTCGGCGCCGCGATTCTGACGGTCGGAACCGTTCACTACGAGCGAGCAGAATTCGTGCGGTTTATGCTGGATCATGAGCGATCAGGTCCGCTTTGGTTCTATTACGGAAAGCGCGGTATGTTGCGAGGCAGGACTGTAGCGGGGTGGCTGTATATGATGTCAGTGAGGGCGAGCCAGGGAAAAGAGGTCGTGGTGTTGGAAGAAAAGGCGATGTCGGACTGGCCAAATCCTGTGAGGGACTACTTTGAGGCAGTGAGGGTGGGTGTCGTTGCCGAGCCGCCATTAGTCGAGATGCTCAACGGCGCTGGGGATTGCTCTAGGAGTAATGCTATGCAGGACGGTCAGAAGTGCCGGGACGAATCCGGCAAGGAGTAAGCGGTGTAAGTCCGCCACACGGCAAAGAGTGGCGATCAGGCGTGTCCCCGAGTCATGGTTTGCGAGCGCATCCGGGTGCGTAAGGCGGTGCGCGCGGCCGCGCGCCTGCGGAAAGCCGGCGAAACGGCGAAGGCGTTGGCGGTGCTGTCGCAGGCCGGCGTACAACGAGAACGACAGGGGGCGCAGGTGGGCACGATCGCGGATGCCTCGTGGCTGACGTCGCTGGCCGCCTGCACCACGCCCGAGGCCGTGCACGCCTGCAGCGTTCTGTCGCTGGACGAGTATTTAACGCTATTGGACGCCACCGGCCGCCTGCTGCGCGACGGCAAGCGCGGCGCCATCCCGGCCCGTCTGGCCCCGATCCTAGCGCGCCTGGAACTCGACATCGACCGTTGGGTGGCCTGCATGCGGGGATTTCGACAATTCATCGGTTCGGCGGTGGGCCGCCTCGCCTCACGCGGCGCTGAGGCGACCCGCCGCGGCCTGCGTTGGGTGCAGAACCGCTGTGCCTTGTTCGCGGGCGAGGCGACCGCCGCATCGTGAGCGTTGCTGGTCCGAGCAAAGGGGGTTGCACTTGTCTTTCGTCACCTCTCCCCGCCTGGCGCCAGCAACGCGGGAACTGGCGGATGAACTTACGAAGCGACCAGGGGCCGTAGGAACAGGCTCGCTCTGGCATCGGGGAATCGGCAGTCTAGGATGCCCCTCATGGGCGTCACGCTCGATCACTGGGCCGCTTTCGGGCGCGAAGCTTGGCACAAGAACAAGACCCGTGAGGCCGACGGCATTCTCCCCGGCTACAGCCAGGACTTC
>JBEPXK010000647.1:0-2617 GCA_041641915.1 Planctomycetota bacterium | reverse complement strand
CCGGAGGGCACCGCGATCCGCTCGGGCGCCCACGCATCGAGCAACTGCCGTTCCTGCCAGCTGAGCTGGCCCTGCAACAGCGGCAACGGATCGGTGCGCGCGAGATCGGCCCGGGCGCGGGCGTCGACGCACCACGCGGCGAGCACGGTCTCGCGCTGCGCAGCGCTGAGCGGCGAGAGCGGGGCGTCGGGCCGCGCGGCGAGCCAGGCCCAGCGCCGGAGGAAGTCCGCCGCAGCCCGATGCCCGGCGATCAACGCGTTCCACTCGGGCGCGAGCGCCGTGGCCAGACAGGCGGCCACCGCCGCGGAGTCCGCCTCCACCCCCGCGCGGTAGGCGATGACCAGATCGCGATAGCGTTCGACCCGGGCGCACTCCACCCGGCCCTTTTCCGCTACGTAACGCAGCTGGTCCTCCTGACCCAGCGCCTCCGGGAACAGCTCCGCCAACAACGCGCGATCGATCTCGCAGCCCTGCTGCAGGACCCGCCGCCGCGCACCGCGGCCGCCGAAGCCCTGCACGCGGTACGCGACCACCAGGCCTTGGGTCTCGCGCCGGTCGGCGACATGCAGCGCGCTACCCGGCTCGATCCGCACCTTGACCCCACCGACCAGCGTCAGGCTGTTGGGGTCGTTGGCCGAACGGATGCCCACCCGGTCAGGGTAGGCGGCCAGCAACAACCGCGGCACCACCGACTCGGGCTCGGCCGAGCGCGTCGGCAGCTCGCCGAACAACCGCCGCGCGGCGCGCGCGATCTGCTCGGAGGCCGCATCGATCCGGCGCGCCGCGCCGGTGTCGATCCGCTGCTCGCGCAGATAGTGCGCGAAGCCGCACGCGCGGCAGCGCGCAAGCGCATCGATCCGGTCGAGGCAGTCGGCCGGCCCGGGAACCGCCGGGGGATCGCCGCGACGCCAGGCCGGCCGCAGGTCGCGCTCGGCGAGCACCGCGGCCACGTCGGCGCCGAGCGGACCGACACCGGCACTCGCCGCTTCGGCCATCAGCCGCGCGATGCGCGGATGCAAGGGCAGCGCGGCGAGAAATCCACCCCGGTCGCTCAGCTCGGCGAAGGGGCGCGCGGCGAAACCCAGCTCGCTGAGCAGTTCCTCGGCCCCGGCCAGCCGTTGCGTCTCCGGCGCCTCGAACCAGGGGAAGCCCCGGCTGTCGCCGCCGTGCAGGGCCTTGACCACCAGCACCGCCGGCGCCACATCGCAGCGGCGCAGCTCCGGATCGAGCGCCGCCGACCGCCGCGCATCGGCGCTGCGCGACCACAAGCGATAGCAGCGACCAGGGGCGGTGCGTCCCGCCCGGCCTGCGCGCTGCGCCGCAGAGAACCCGCTGATCGCCTCGAGCCGCAACTCGTCGAGCCCCGCATCGGGGTCGAAGCGCGCCACCCGGGCCAGACCGGAGTCGATCACCGTGCGCACTCCCTCGATGGTCAGCGAGGTCTCCGCGACGTTGGTCGCCAGCACGACCTTGCGTTGGTCGCCCGGGCTCAGCGCCCGGGCCTGGGCCGCCGGACTGAGCGAGCCGTGCAGCGGCAGAACCTGCAGGCCGCCCGCGCTGCCGATCAACCGCAGGCAGGTCTCGATCTCGCCCACCCCCGGCAGGAACACCAGCACATCGCCACCGTCATCGCGCGCGAGCGCCTCGTCGAGCACCCGCACCACGTGATCGCCGAGCCGCTCGCGCGCCCGCGGCGGCCGCATCACCGTCTGCACCGGATGGGGGCTGCCCGCGGCCTCGATTACCGGCGCATCGCCGAGAAAGGCCGCCACCGGCGCCGGGTCCATCGTCGCCGACATCACCACCAGCTTGAGGTCGGGGCGCACGGTCGCGCGCAGCTCGCGCAGCCAGGCCAGGGCCAGATCGACGTGCATGCTGCGCTCGTGGAACTCGTCGAGCACCACCGCACCGACCCCCTCGAGGTAGGGATCGCGCTGCAACTGCCGTGTCAGGGTCCCCTCGGTCTGCACCCACAACCGGGTATCCGCCGCGCCACGGGTCTCGAAACGGATGCGGTAGCCGATCTGCGCGCCGAGCTCCCAGCGGTGCTCGGCCGCGATCCGCCGCGCCAACCCGGTCGCCGCCACCCGCCGCGGCTGCAACAGATAGACCTGCGGATGCTCCGGAGCCAACAGCCGCGGATCGAGCAAGGCGGGCGGGATCCGCGTCGACTTGCCCGCCCCCGGCGGCGCGGTGAGCACACAGGCCCCGGCAGATCCCAGCGCCGCGAGCACCGCGGGCACCGCATCATCGATCGGCAATGGACGCATCGCCAGCGATCATCAAGCCCCACCCGCAGGCTCAAGCGCAGGCACGCGGCGAGTCTCGCCGACACCCCCACCGCGCTCCTGAGAGCAATCCAGCGCCGAGGCGCAGCGCGCCGATGAACGCCGCATCCCGATCACCGCCGATCGCGGACCCCGGGAGCACCGAGCGCCAGCTCGGCAAGGCCACGCCCACTGCACCGACCAGCCCTGCTGCTCAGTTGATCCCCTGCGGACTCGCGGCCGCAAAATCGATCGTATGGTCGACCAGCCCGACCAGTTCCTCGAACCCCACCGCGCTGCTGAGTGCAATCCCAGGCGCAGCGCGCCGATGAACGCCGCATCCCGATCAC
>JBEPXK010000646.1:0-2619 GCA_041641915.1 Planctomycetota bacterium | reverse complement strand
ACCTCGCCGCCCCCGACCGCGATCAACGTCTGCGCGCGCTCGCCGCGCTGCGCGCCGGGCACACCCGTCCGGAGCCACGCGGGACCAACACCCATGTTCACACCAACTACTCGTTCTCGGCCTTCCGCTCGCCGGCCGAGGCGGCCTGGCTCGCCTGGAGCGAGGGCGTCGAGATCTTCGGCATCAACGACCACTACACCGTGGATGGCCACGAGGAGTTCGGCCGCGCCTGCGCCGTGCTCGATCTGCCGGCGACCTTCAGCATCGAGGCAGTGGCGATGGACCGCGAGGCGGCCACGGCCGGGACCCTGCTCAATGACCCCGGCAACCCGGGACGGACGTATCTCTGCGGCAAGGGCGTGAGCGATCGCGACAACCCGAGCGCCGCGCAACGCCTGTGCGAGCTGCGCGCTCAGCAGGAGACCCGCAACCGGGCGATGATCGCCGCCTGCGACGCGCGCTTCGTCGAACGCCTCGACGACACCGGCCCGACCTGGGACGACATCCTTGCCCAGACCCCCACCGGCAACACCACCGAACGTCACATCGCCCGCGCCTGCGTCGAGCGCTGCCGTGCGATCGCTGCGACCGGCAAGCGCAGCTTCGCCGCGGTCTTCGCCGATCTGACCGATGCCGAGGCCCCCGCCGACGACGCCGCGGCGCAGAACCAGCTGCGCTCGGCGCTGCTCAAGGCCGGCAAACCGTGCTACGTCCCTGAGGATCCGGCGGCCTATCCCAGCATCGCAGGGATGTGCGCGCTCTACCGCGACCTGGGCGCGATCCCGACCTACCCGGTGCTCGGCAACCCGGTCACCGATGGCGAACGCGACCTCGCCGCGCTGTGCGACCGCCTCGCCGCCCAGGGCATCTTCGCACTCGAGCTGATCCCCGCGCGCAACACCGACGATCGCGTCGCCGCGGTGCTCGCCGAGGCCGAGCGCCGCGACTGGCCGGTGTTCGATGGCACCGAACACAATACCCCGGCGATGAGCGAGCTGCTGCCCCCGCTCAGCCGCGATCCGCGTTTCCGACCGGTATTCCGCGCCGGGGCGCTGCTGCTCCTCGGCCATCAGGCGCTGTGCGCCGCCGGCGAACCGGCTTACCTCGACGCCGACGGCCGCCCGCGGCCCGACGGCCGCGCACGGTGTATCGCCGCTGGCGAACAGGTCCTCGCCGGAACCGCCGGGTGAGCTGCCGCTGTCGACGCGCTAGCCAGCCTGGAGACGGATTGTCGCTCCTGCCGACAACCGCCCGGCCCCAGGGGCCCGGATTCAGGCACGCCGGTGGCTGAGGCCCAGGCGATGAACACCATCCATCAGCGTTTCAGCGTCGAATCCGTTTACGACGTGGTCTTCACCCGCTCGGTCTTCGCCGCCGACAACCACTGCCTCGCCGAGCTGATGCGCGCCTCAACCGAGGCGCGACCGACCCGGGCGCTGGTGTGTATCGACGACGGCGTCGTCCGCGCCCACCCCGCCATCGCCGCGACGGTGACCGACTGGTTCCAGGCGCACGAACCTGCCGGGCTGCGCCTCGCCGCCAGCCCAGCGGTGGTCCCCGGTGGCGAAGCGGCCAAGGCCGATCTGAGCGTGGTCAGCCAGGTCGGACAGTTGGCCGCAGAGGCCACCATCTGCCGCCATAGCTACGTGATCGCCCTCGGTGGCGGCGCGATGCTCGACGCGGTCGGGCTGGCCGCGAGCCTGATCCACCGCGGCGTGCGGCTGATCCGGATCCCGACCACCGTCCTCGCGCAGAACGATTCCGGCGTCGGGGTCAAGAACGGCGTCAACGCCTGTGGCCAGAAGAACTTCTTCGGCACCTTCGCCCCGCCGCACGCGGTGGTCAACGACGCCACCTTCCTCACGACCCTCGCCGACCGCGACTGGCGGGCCGGCATTGCCGAGGCCTACAAGGTCGCGCTGATCAAGGACGCCGACTTCCTCGCCTGGCTGCTGGCCCACACCGCCGAGCTCGCCGCGCGTGACCTCGAAGCGATGGCCACGCTGATCGCGCGTTGCGCCGCGTTGCACTGCGCGCACATCGCCACCGGCGGCGATCCCTTCGAACGCGGCTCCAGCCGGCCGCTCGACTTCGGCCACTGGTCGGCCCACCGCCTCGAATCGCTGACCCGGCACCGGCTCAACCACGGCGAGGCCGTGGCCATCGGCATCGCACTCGACCTGCTCTACGCCGTACGCCTGGGCGCCTTCCCCGCCGCTGCCTGCTCGCTGGTGCTCGAAGCCTTCGCCGGGCTCGGTTTCGCCCTGTGGGATCCGGCCCTCGACCTGCGCGGCAGCGACGACCGCCGCCTGCTGCTCGACGGCCTCGAGCAGTTCCGCGCCCACCTCGGTGGCGCCTTGACCCTGGCCATGCCCGCGGGGATCGGCCAGCGGCAGGACGTGCACGCACTCGACCCGAAGCTGGTCGCGGCCGCGCTCGACGGCCTGCGCGCCTTCGCCACGCGCAACGCCACCGCGCCGCGCTGCAGCATCGAGCCGCGCCGGGAATGACCGCGGCCTGAGCAGCGACCGGTCCGGAAGACTCAGTGCCGCCGACGGTTGCCGGCGCCGCGGCCAGCGCCACCGCTGCGTCCGCGTCCGCCGCCGCCGCCGCCGCGAC
>JBEPXK010000645.1:0-2625 GCA_041641915.1 Planctomycetota bacterium | reverse complement strand
TGGTCAGATACTCGGACTGCATGGTCATCGCCGGCATCTCGAGCGCGTACCCGAATTCGCGACAGGCGACGATCGCCGCGCGGAAGTGGTCGATCTCCTCGGCCGCCTGCAGGTCGAGCAGCTTGCCGGCGAACTCGCGGATGGCGTCGTTGAAACACAGCGCGATGGTCTCGAGCAGCAGCTCCTCGTCTTCGAAACCCCGGATGAGGTGACGCAGAAGCTTCAGATCCTCGACGATCGCCGGGGTCAGGCCGTCGTGGCGGACCTGCCGCTGCAGCAGGTTGGTCACCCACAGGCAGAAACGCGAACGCACCAGATCGCCGGATTCCTGGAAACTGAGCACCTCGCGCGCAGCGCGGGCGATACCGCGCCCGCTCGGATCGACCAGGATCCGGGCGAGTTCGAAAATCGCATCCTGGCCCAGCGGATGGTCCAGATGGTCCGAGAGGAAATCACGCAGCTCGCGCTCGGCCTGCTTGGCGTGGCCCCCCTCGACGAAAGCCAGACACAGCATGAATCGCGCCTCGACGCTGATCTCGCTGCCTTCGTGTTCGTCGAGGAAGCGGCGATAATAGTCGATCGCCGCCGGGAACAGATTCTGCCGCAGCAGTTCGTTGGCGATGTGGAAGCTGGGTACCATCAGCGGGCTGTGGCGCCGATCGACCGAAACCGCATGGACCACCACCTCGCTGGCGTAGGTGCCGATCGCCAGCTGCCGGTGCATCGGGCCGAACAGCGGGCAGGGATCGCGTACCTCGAGCGGTTCCTGACCGTCGAGGCGCAGCGTCAGGTTGGCGCCCACCACCTCGATCTCGAGATGGCGCCGCCGACCGCTGGGCGATGACGCGCTCCAGGCGGTCGACTGCCGGTGCTGCAGCGCCCGCATGGTCAGGAGCATGGGGCGGAAGAAGTCGTCCTCGTTCTGATTGCGCGAAATGGTCAGCCATTTGCCCGCATAGCCGCCAAGGCGGAAGCAGTAGCACCCCGTCGCGGGCACGCCGCGCATGAACACGCACAGCTCGTTGCCGCTTTCGAGCGTGACGTCGAGCGAGAGCCGTACGTCATCGCCGCAAGCCACGGCCAGGGGGTAAAGCTGCAGCCCCGCTCCGCCGAAGAGCACCCCGCCGAGCTCGGGGTGCATCACCTGGGCCACCGGGTCCGCCTCGTAGCTGATGGCATGTTCCTCGAACGGCTCGGTCGTCGGCCGGGCGGCGTAGTTCCAGCTGCCGAGGCTCAACCACGCGGCCTCGCGTTCGCGCCGCAGGCGCTGGCCCTCGAGTTCGGCGTAGCTGGCCGAGAGCTCGTCGAGCAACGAGCGCAGTTCGTGACGGAAGGTGGCGAGTTCGGGATAACGATCGTTGGGGTCGAGCGCCAGCGCCCACTCGGTGATCCGCTCGAGCGATTGCGGCGCTTCTTCCCACAGATCGGAGAGACAGCGACGCTCGCCGCTCTGCACCCGTTCGATGAACGCGACCAGACTTTCGTCGGCGCTGCGCTCCACCGGCGTGTGCAGCGAGAGCAGCTCGACCAGGATCACGCCGAGGCTGTAGATGTCGGACCGCTCGTCGGCGGTCTTGGCCTCGCCGCGCGCCTGCTCCGGGCTCATGTAGGCCGGCGAGCCGAGCACGGTGCCCAGACGGGTGCTGCGCTCGTTGCGGCTGCCGATCGAGGTATGGCGCGAACTGCGATTGCGCGTGCTGCCGTGACTGGTCGAACCGGTGCGGCTCGATTCCACCCGCGCCGGCGGGCGCCGGGTGGTGCCGCCGGTACGTGGTTCGCTCGCCGGTCGCACGCCGGAACCCGACAGCCTGGCGTCGACCCGGGTGGCGTCGAAGTCGTCGCCGGCGTCGCCGTGATTGGTGATCACCGTGGCGTCGGCCGCGTCGGCGGCAGGGTTGTGCACCGGGGTGGTGTCACCGCCAGTGGCCCCGGCCACGCCCTGGGATTGGATCCGTGCCGTCGCCGGCGGCGGCGGCGCGTCGCTGACCCGCAGGGTATCCGAGGCAACGGTGTCGTGTTCACCGAGCGCCTCGTCCTCGCCCAGCGCCTGGCCGAAGAGCTCGTCGAAGACCGCTTCGTGCACCGAAGTTGGCAGCTCCGGTTCGTGCATCGCCCGGGCCAGGCCCCAGTCGATCACCCGCACCTCGCCGTGCGCGCCGATGATGATGTTCGCAGGCTTGAGATCGCGGTGGACGATGCCCTGGGAGTGGGCGTAGCTGATGACGTTGAGCACGCCGAGAAACAGGTTGAGCCGGTCGATCAGGCTGGCCCGATCCCAGGGGTCCGGTGACCGGCGCAGGTCGGCAAGGTGATCGTCGAGCGTCTGTCCCCGCGCCATCGCCATGACGTAGCAGGCGCAGCCGTCGGGGCTGACCGCCTTCTCGTGCACCGCCACGATCCCCGGGTGCTGCAGACGACCGGTGAAGTGGATCTCGTGTTCGAAGCGCAACTGGAGATCGCGATGCCGCATCAAGCGGCGATGGAGCACCTTGATCGCTACCTCGCGTTCGAGCTGGCGATCCCAGGCGCTGTAGACCACGCCGGTGGTTCCCTGGCCGAGCGCCTCGATCACCAGGTACCGATCGGCGATGGCGGTGCCGCGTTCGAGCCGCGAACTCACGGACG
>JBEPXK010000644.1:0-2633 GCA_041641915.1 Planctomycetota bacterium | reverse complement strand
GAGGCGGCATCGCGCAGCGATAGGTGGCCCCAGTGGGGCCACCGGGCCGACGTAGCGCAAGCGCAGCCCCGCAGCGAAGCGAGGAGCAAGCGCAGCTGGGGTGCGCCGAAGGCGCGAGGGGGCAGCGCCCCCTCTGAGGGAGGCCTCACTTGTGGCTGTCAGATCCCTCTCTGCTGCGACTCCGCCGCGACTCCGCTGCGCTCCCGGCTCAACCGCTCGCGGGATGGGGCGGGCGCGCGGGTGCGCCTGCGGCGTGTTGGGTGCCATCGTGCGTCGGTTCGTCTGACTCCTCGGATGCCTGATCCTGCTGCTGCTGCATCTGCGCTTCCATGATCCGGTGGGCCCAGACCACGAGGCCGATGCTGACGAACACCAGGCCGAAACCGACCATGTGGACCAAGTGGTATTTGTCGCCCAGCCAGATGTATGATAGCACCAGCGCGCTGGCCGGCATCGCGCCCATGAACCCGGAGGCGGTGCTCGCTTTGACCTTCTGTAGGGAATAGAACCAGATCGACGTACCAATGGCGAAGGGGCCGATGCCGCGCCAGGCGAGGGCAAACCATTCGTTGGCCGAGGGGGTGGTGAAGTCGAACTGCGTCGCCTGCCAGAGGCCGGGGACGGCCAGCAGGATGACTGCAACCCAGGCGGCTAGGGGGACGATGATCACCGGGTTGACGTCCTTGCTAATACGCTTGGCCAACAACGAGTAGGCGGTCTGGCTGCAGACCGCACCGAAGACCAACAAGCTGCCGAAGACAAGGGTCCAGCCGGTGGCCTGGATCGCCTTGCCCGAGAGGTTGATGATCAGCACGCCGGCGACGGCGCAGATAACGGCCACGATCTTGCGCCAACCCAGCTTGTCGGGCATAAACAAGCTGGCTCCGACCGCCATCGCGGCGGGGCTCATGCTCATGATGACCGCGCCGACCACCCCGTTGACCATCGTCATGCCGTAGAGCTGCAGCAGGCTGAACACGACCAGACCGACCGCGCCGATGATGCTGACCAGCAGCCAGTCCTTGCGCGTCATGCACTTCAGGTCGCGCCGGAGGATGAACAACACCGGCAGCGTGAGCACGCCAGCGAGAGCGAGCCGCGCGAAGGGGGCGAAGAGCAAGGGGAAGCGTTCGGTGACGATCTTCGCCGCCGGCGTACCGCTGCCGAAGAAGGCCATGCCGAAGAACAGGCCGGCGTAGATCCACAGGTCGCGTGCCAGGCTCGAACGTTGAGCAGCCATGGGGCTCCTCTCGTAGTCGCGGGGGATGGCTCGCTCGATCAGCAGCAGGCTGTTCGTCAACAACAACCGCGTTAATAGCGGAAAGCTGATGCCCGGCTGCGGACCCAGGGGTTCAACCCTGGACGTGACAGCAGAACGAGGGCCGGAGCGCTATGCGACACCCCCTGGGTTGTGGGTACAGGCACAGCTTGGGCCGTAGGCGCGAGGCGTAACGCGGGTTATGTCGACGCTGTCGGGGTTCGCGTGTCAGCGGTAACCAGGATGACGCCCCGCTGGCCGTCGGTACCATGGGCCGGCAGGAGAGGGGGCGAACATGGGTCTTCTGGTCGATGGGCAGTGGCAGGATCGTTGGTACGACACCAAGAGCACTGGCGGTCGATTCGAGCGCGAGGCTGCCGGTTTCCGCGCCTGGATCGAGGATGCGCCCGCGGCAAGGCACCCGCCGGTCGCCGGGCGTTATCATCTCTACGTTTCCTGGGCCTGCCCGTGGGCGCACCGTACACTGGTGGTGCGCCGGTTGAAGCATCTGGAGAAGACGATCAGCGTGTCGTCGGTCGCCCCGTTGATGCTCGAACACGGTTGGGAGTTTTCGGGGGACCACCCCGATCCGCTCGGCGATCGGCGGTATCTGCATCAGGTCTACACCGCGGCCGACCCCGGCTACACCGGTCGCGTGACCGTGCCGGTGCTGTGGGACAAACAGCGCGCGACCATCGTCAACAACGAGTCGAGCGAGATCATCCGCATGCTCGATGGCCCGCTGGCCGCGCAGTGCGGCGGCGGTGGTCCGCAGCTCTATCCCGAGCTGCTGCGCGCGGAGATCGATGCGGTCAACGCCGATGTCTACGAGCACGTTAACAACGGCGTCTACAAGGCCGGTTTCGCCACCACCCAAGCGGCCTACGAAGAAGCGGTCGAAGCGCTGTTCGCGGCGCTCGATCGCCTGGAACGCCGGCTCGAGGGCCGGCGTTGGTTGGTCGGCGATACCCTGACCGAGGCCGATGTGCGGCTGTTCACCACCCTGCTGCGTTTCGATCCGGTGTATCACGGCCACTTCAAGTGCAATATCCGCCGTCTGCGCGACCATCCAAATCTATGGGCATTGACCTGTCGGCTCTTCCAGCAACCAGGCGTGTCCGAGACCGTGGATCTCGACTATATCAAGCAGCATTATTACGGAAGCCACCGGGCGATCAATCCCACCGGCATCGTCCCCGTCGGCCCGGCAATCGACTTCACCCAGCCCGTGCTCGCTTGACGTGTCATTATCGACGCTTCCTTCAGAGGGGGCGCAGCCCCCTCGCGCCTTCGGCGCACCCCAGCTGCGCTTGCTCCTCGCTTCGCTGCGGGGCTGCGCTTGCGCTACGTCGGCCCGGTGGCCCCACTGGGGCCA
>JBEPXK010000643.1:0-2635 GCA_041641915.1 Planctomycetota bacterium | reverse complement strand
GCCGAGCAGCACCTGCGCGACGCGCTCGCCTTCTGCCGCCACCTGCCGCACACCCAGCTACGCATGCGCATGTTCTGCCTCACGCCGCTCTACTTCGCGATCCGCACCCTGCGCCGGGCCGAACGCGACCCGCGACTGCTCGATCCGGACCACAAGGTCAAGATCACCCGCCACGAGGTCTACCGCACCATCGCCTGCGCCTGGCTCGCGGCCCCGTCCAACCGCTTGATCACCATCTACTTCCGTCACCTCGCCCGCCGCACCGCCGGCATCCGCGTCACCGATGCGCCCGCCGGTGGTTGAATGATCAGGGACTCGCGCCATCTCAACGACGAAGCCGGGGCGAGGGTACCAGGAGTGGAAACGGAGCATCCGCGATGAACGTCCAGACCAGTCGACCGGCCTTCACCCATCCGCTCTACAGCGAGGATCCGCGCAACCATCGCCGCGACCGCTTCTATCTCATGCGCAACATCTGGGCGGTGATCGCCATCGGCTGCATCGCGTTCTATTTCAGCACGACCTATTCCAGCAATCTGCGCGCCCGCAACTATTGGCAGTTCTTCGACCAGGCGGAAACCGTCCTGCTCGGCCTCACCGCCACGCTCAGCGCCCTGGCCGGCGTGGCCTTCCCCCTGGTGGGGCGCTACGTCAGCGGCACACGCCGCGGTGCGATCCTGCTCGGTGCCGCCGTGGCCGCGCTGGTCCCCTCGCTGTGGCTCCAGCTCGATGCCGTGATCTCCGTCGGCGAGGCCCTGGCCACGTCTACACTGCATTCGCTGTCCGACACCATGCAGGTCAACGCCGTGCTGACCATCTGTGCGCTGATGCTCGCCCTGCCGCTGAGCCTGGGACTGAACAACGTCGTCGCCTCCTATCCCGGCGCCGGACGTACCCGCGCCGCGGCTGCGGGAACAGCGCTACTGACCATCGCCGGCATCGCCGGAGCCATGTATCTGAGCTATCGCGCCATCCCGGGCGGCGAACTGCCGCTCTGGCGCCAGCTGTTCTGGCCCCACGCTGGCGAGCACCTCGAGCTCAACCTGACCCACGACGCGGTCCTGCTGGGCAATCTGTTGCTCATCCTCGCCATGGTGATCGTCGCCATCAACGCCCTGCCGGGTCGCGGCAACACCCACCGCGCCCGTCTGGCCCAGGGCCTGGCCCTGACCGGCGGCCCGATCATCATCGTCGCCACCGCGCTGCAGACCCACCTTGTCTTCGACATCGTGCGCGCCGAGCGCGAGACCGGCATGGTGTTCTACTGGCAACTGCGCCAACTCGTCTGGACCTACCTGCCGATCGCCCTGATCGCCATGGCCCTGGCCGACCTGCTCAAGAACTGCCTGTTCGACGACGAACGCGTCCTCTACCATCTGGCTCCCGAACCGGCAGCTGCCGACCCGGGACACGATCTGGATGTCGAAGACGAACGCTCATTCGACGAAGCAGAGCACGAACCCGAGAGCGCGTAGCCGGTTCGCCGACGCACTGCCCCACCGAGCGGCGAGCCAGCGGCCACCGGCATCAGGTCAGCGACCAGCTCGTATTCGCCCTCGCTCGCCGACCCCAACACACCGCCACAGGCTCCGCTGCAAGCCATCCGCGCCCAACGTTACGGCGCCCGTGTCCCCGCAACCACGCCCGATCGCAGCACCCCGGGAACGCCGAGCACCAGCTCGGCACAATTGCGCCAGCACAACGCCCCAAACTCCGCTGCAAGCCATCCGCGCCCAACGCCACGGCGCCCGTGTCCCCGCAACCACGCCCGATCGCAGCACCCCGGGAACGCCGAGCACCAGCTCGGCACAATTGCGCCAGCACAGCGCCCCAAACTCCGCTGCAAGCCATCCGCGCCCAACGCCACGGCGCCCGTGTCCCCGCAACCACGCCCGATCGCAGCACCCCGGGAACGCCGAGCACCAGCTCGGCAGAATTGCGCTCGCAACCGGACCGGCAGCGTCGCATCGCACCAGGACTCCGCATACCCTGTTTCCGAACGGATCCAAGGTTCCCGAATGACCACCGGCGAGCGAAGGCAAAGGTGCACCGAAGAACCACACAGCACATCGAAGCGACCTGGAGGGCCTGCCATCCCACGACAACCGAGGGCAGACCCCGCCAAGCACATCCGACTCACGCACCCGGACGGCGAGCCATCAGCCAGAAACCACCAACCCTATCAGGCAACCACCAACGACCGATACAACGCCCCGTATTCCTCGCCCACATGCGTCCAGGAATGATCGGCGGCCATGGCGCGTCTGACCGCGGCCTTCCACTGCTTGGGAAAATACTGATACAGCCCCAGCGCCCGATCGAGCACGCTGGAGAAATGGCCCAGATCAGCCGGGCCGAAGGTGAAGCCGTTGCCGCGCTCGGGATCGCAGACGTCGACCACCGTATCGGCCAGACCGCCGGTATGACGCACCAGCGGCAGGGTGCCATAGCGCAGCGAGTACATCTGGTTCAGCCCGCAGGGCTCGAACAACGATGGCATGAGGAACAGGTCGCAGCCGGCCTCGATACGATGCGCCAGGCCTTCGTTGTAGCCGTGCCAGAAGCACACCCGACCCGGGTGGCGCCCCTGGAGCATGCGCAGCGCCTGCTCGTAGACCGGGTCGCCAGCGCCGAG
>JBEPXK010000642.1:447-2638 GCA_041641915.1 Planctomycetota bacterium | reverse complement strand
CGCGGTGAGCGCCGGTCTGCGTTTCAACGGCGCCCTGGTGGGGCTGCCGGTGGTGGTGCAGCTCGGCGGATCGGATCTGTTCGCCGGTACCGCGCTCGCCGATCGGTATCTGCTGTTCATGGCCACGCAGATCCCGGTGATCCACGTGCTGGCGGTGTTGGGGGTGGTGTTGCCGCTGCGCGGCGCTGGCGAACGTGGGGGCGCGGGGGCGGTGTTCGGCTCGCTGGCGCGCAACCCGATCCTCATCAGCGCCGTGCTCGGTACCGGGATCGCCCTGCTGTGGCCCGGACTGCTCGGCGGCGGCGTGGTCGGCCGTTCGCTCGACGTGCTCGGTGCCGGCGCGATCCCGTTGGCGTTGCTGGCCACCGGGGCGGCGATTGAACTACGCGGGCTGCGCGAGGACCTGCGCACGCTCGGCGGGGTCGTCGCTACTCGCCTGCTGGCGTTTCCGCTCGCGGCGTTGGGCCTCGCCCTGGCCTGCGGCTTTGACCCGGTGATCACCGCGGCGATGGTGGTGCTCTTCGGCTGTCCCACCGCGGTCGGCGCGGTGCCGATCACCACCAGCCTCGGCGGCGACGAGCGTCTGATCGCCGCCGCGGTGGCGCTGAGCTCGCTGCTCGCGCCGGTGACCCTGGCGCTGATCCTGGCGCTGCAGCTGGCCTGAGCGCGACTCAGCCGGCCTCTGGCGCGGTGGCTTCGTGGATGATCCGGGCGCGGATCGTGCCGGGGATCGCCTCCATCTTGCGCAGCGCCAGTTCGCTTTGCGCGGTCTCGAGATCGATGACCACGTAGCCGATGTTGGCCGTGGTCTGGAGATGCTGCGCGGCGACGTTGATCCCGTCCTCGGCGAAACTGTTGTTGATCTGCTGCATGACGCCCGGGCGGTTGTGGTGGATGTGCAGCAACCGGCTGCTGCCGGCGTGGGGCGGCAGCGAGACCTCTGGGAAATTACGCGCCATCAGCGTGGAGCCGTTGTCGGAGTAGGTGATCAGCTTGCGCGCGACCTCTTTGGCGATGTTCTCCTGCGCCTCCATGGTCGAACCGCCGACGTGGGGGGTGAGAATGACGTTGTCGAAGGCGCGCAGCGGCGAGACGAACTCCTCGTCGTTGGCCTTGGGTTCGACCGGGAACACGTCGAGCGCCGCGCCGCCGAGGTGGCCGCGTTCGAGGGCGTCGCGCAGCGCATCGACGTCGACCACGCTGCCGCGCGAGGCGTTGATCAGCATCGCGCCGGGCTTCATCTGCGCGATCCGCGCGGCGTTGAACATGTTGCGGGTCAGCGCCGTCTCCGGCACGTGCAGGCAGACCACATCGCTGCGCGCGAGCAGATCCTCGAGGTCTGGCACCTGGGTCGCGTTGCCCAGGGCCAGCTTGGTGACGATGTCGTAGAAGTGGACCCGCATGCCGATGGCCTCGGCGAGGATGCCCAGCTGCGAGCCGATATGGCCGTAACCGACGATCCCGATCTCCTTGCCCCGGGCCTCGAACGCGGCATCGGCGGTCTTGGCCCAGACGCCGCGATGGGCCAGTGCGTTCTTCTCGGGGATGCGGCGCAGCAGCAGCAGGATCTCGCCGAGTACCAGTTCGGCGACGCTGCGGGTATTGCCGAAGGGGGCGTTGAACACCGGTACGCCGGCCAGCGCGCAGGCCTCGAGATCGACCTGATTGGTTCCGATGCAGAAACAGCCGATCCCGACCAGCTTGGGGGCCGCTGCGATCACCCGCTGCGTGATCTGCGTCCGCGAGCGGATGCAGACGAAATGCGCGTCGGCGATCGCATCGATCAGCTCGTCCTCGCCGAGCGAGGTCGTCAGCGACCGGATGTTGGTGTAGCCGGCACGCTCGAAGGAGGCCGCCGCCGCCTCGTGCAGGTTCTCCAGCAACAGGATACGGATCTTGCTCTTGTCCAGCGAATAGCGCGGCATGGGCCCTCCGGGTCGTTCGTCGCCAGCGATGCTAGGCAACCCACCTGCGGCCACAATGGCATCTGAGCAGTGGCGAACGGCCTCAGTCGCCGACCTGCGCAGAGGGCGCATCGTCGGGAGCGGGTGGCCGGCCAAGGAAGCAGAACCGCAGGCCCATCAGGCTCAGCGCCAACAGCACCAACAACCCGAGCAGCAGTGGCAGCAGGCGTTCGCCGGGCTCGCTCATCGTCTGTGATGATGGCGGCGAAGCCGATGCGGTGAAGACG
>JBEPXK010000642.1:0-437 GCA_041641915.1 Planctomycetota bacterium | reverse complement strand
TTGCTGACCGTTGCGCCCGACCGGGTGGCGGCGACTTCGGTGGTCGTAATGCGGATGACAAATTGGTTGTCTGCCTTCATGACCATGAGGCTGGAAATGGCGCTCTTCTGCAAATAGGCGACCAGGCCATCGGGGTTTGTGCTGTCAAAGCCGGTGAGCTTGAGGAAGCGACCGGCAGAGGAAACAGAAGCGGCAGCCAGCGAGCCAATCGAAAGCGCGAGCAGGAACAGTGTCTTGAGCATACCAGATCTCTCCCTGGAGCTATATGGTGACGGGACCCTCAGAGCTCCAAACCTCGGCACCGCCAGCGAGTGGAGCCCAGCCAGGCTTGGCTGGGCGACCGGCCGACCGAGGCCGTGGGGGTATGCGCCGAAGGCGCGAGGGGGCAGCGCCCCCTCTGCTAGGAGCTATATGGTGAGCGGTGCATGCGAGATTAT
>JBEPXK010000641.1:0-2641 GCA_041641915.1 Planctomycetota bacterium | reverse complement strand
CGTTCTGACCGCCGACCTCCATGCGGATGAGCGAACCGCAACCGCAGTGCCCTTGACGACCGTCGCGACGGACCAGTTGATCGTGCGCCTCGTAGGGTGCCTGCTGTTGCTCGAGATCGATGGTCCAGCGGGTCTTCCCCGTCTTGGCATCGAGACCGCGGATGAACATGCCCTGCCGAGCGACCAGCACCCCGTCCGCCAGCACCGGCGAGGCCGTCATCCGTTCGGTCCGGACCTTGCTGTTGCCGGGTACCTCGCCGAAAAAACGGAACCACTCGACCGCGCCGCTGTCCAACGCGTAGCAGGCCGCGGTGTTCATGCCGGTGATCAGATAGACGTGCGTACCGTCGCAGATCGGAGTGGGGAAGGTGCGGCCGATCGCATTGCCGTAAGACTGCGGCGCCAGGCCGTAGCGTCGGAAGAAGCCCGGGCTGGAATCCCAGCTGCGCTTGCCCCATTCTCTCTTGTTGCCGAGCTCGGCTCCCACCGCCTGCAGCTTCAGGACCTCCGGATGCTGTTTGGCGATCTCTTCGAGCGGCTTCTTCTCATTCGCCTCGGTTGCGACCTGGGTGACGTAGATCTGGTAGAGTTCCCGGATCTTTTCGGCCTCGGCTTCATCGCCTTCGCACGCAACGAGCACGGAATCGGTAGCATTGTACCACAGCCGCTCGCCGTCAGCTATAGCGTAACAGAGCACCGTGTGCGGGTTGGCGGTAGTGATTACCTTGTCGCCCACGATCAGCGGCGTGGAGGTGGCGAACTGCGGCATGGCCACCGACCAGACGATGTTGTGCCCGGTGGTGCCGTCCCATTCGACCACCGGGGTGGCGCCGGGGAAGACCCCGCTGCCATCGCCGCGCCAACCGACCGGGCGCTCCGGCGAGGGTCGGAAGTCGGGATGGCCGAGTGGCACCTCGCTCGCGCTGGCGCAAGCCAGCCCAAGTGCACAGCAGGCCAGCAAGGTGAGATGTCGATCAATCATGACGTCCTCCTCAAGAACCCAAAACCTTGGCCCGCCAGAGAGCGGAGCCCAGCCAGGCTTGGCTGGGCGACCGGCCGACAGAGGGGTGGTTTTCGCCGAAAATGGGCCGCAGGCCCGGCGAAAATGCGGCCGAAGGCCGCAAACCCCGACAGAGGCCGCGAGCGCGGCGCTGCCGCGCGACTGGGGGATCCAAAGGGGGCGCAGCCCACTTTGATGGGAAAGTCAATCATGGTCTGATCCTTTCGTGCAGCGATCATGCATCGCCTGCGTCATGGCTCGGAACCGTCGATGGGCGTTCGCCACAATTCCGCGCCGCCGGTCGCGTCCACCGCCACCAGTACCGGGAGCCTGTCGTGGTGGCCGGGGTCGCAAACCATGGCGCATGGCGTCTTTACCAGCGACACAGGGCTGGTGTTCTTGCATAAAATGATCGCGGATGTACTTTTGCGCTCAGATTCGCAGGAGGGGCCCTTCGCGAGCCAGCGAGGGCGGACCCAGAAACCGGGCTGCTGTCCATTGTACGCCGGCCACCACTCCGGACTCGCGAGGGAGGTGTCGATGCCACCTGTGCTCGAGTTGATCCAGCTCCTGCAGCCTCACGTCGGCTTCCAGGAGCGCCGTCACCAGCACGAGGTCTGCGAACTGCTGGTGCCCGTCAACGGCCACTACCGGGTCCACGACGATAGCGGTCGTGAACTGCTGGCCACGCTCGGTCAGGCCGTGCTCCATCCACCCGGCGCCACACACGTCCCCCTGGTCCGGCGCGAGGCCGACTTCACCGCCTATCTGCTGCAGTGGCGACACGGCCCGAGCCTACCGGCGCAGAGCAGTCGCGTACTTGAGGACCCTGCCGGGCGCCTGCTTCACGGTTCCGCGTGGCTCTGGGACCTGCGCCGCGCCGAGCGAGACGTGGTGGTCGACAGCCTTCTGAGAGTCCTCGTCGATGAGGTGCGCGCCCTGCTCGAGGCGAAGGCGCGGACCGACATCGACTCCATCGACCGGATCCGTGCCTACATCGACGACAACGTCGGCTTCCACTGGGGCCTGGCCGAACTCGCGCACGCCGCCGGAATGAGCATCCCCAGTCTGCAGCGCCACTTCCGCCGACGCTTCGGCATCAGCCCGATGCGCTATCTGCGCCAGCGCCGTCTCGAACTGGCCATCAAGCTGCTCCACGAAACCCGCTCGCCGATCGCCGCGGTCGCCCGACGGGTCGGCGTACGCAATCCCGCGTGGTTCTCACGTTGGATCAAAGAGTCCACCGGGGCCACCCCGCGGGCTATTCGTCACCACGGACCATCCGCTGCCCGGAAGGGCGATCCGCCCGACGCGGATCCGACTGCGCGGTAAGGCATTTGCAGACCTTGGCGGCATGCGGTCCGCTGCCGGTATCCCCACGGCAGCCGTGCAGCCGTGGACCATGACCAGCCATTCGGCGAAGAAACCGTGCCGGTAGCATCGTTGCCCTGACGGGCACGGCACGGAGCCATGGCGTCAATGCGTCACCCGTATTCATGATTGCCGACTAGCATCCATGATCAGAACCTGCAACAATGCTCGTGGGAGCCATAAGTATCAGCTGGCGAGTCATTCGAATCACCCTCGCCGAAGCGCCACCTCGCAGGAGCCCGACATGCTGCCCATACGACCATCGACCCC
>JBEPXK010000640.1:0-2661 GCA_041641915.1 Planctomycetota bacterium | reverse complement strand
CAGCGCCTATTACCCACCGGAGGTCGCGGCCGCGCTCGAGGTCATTCGCGCCCTGCATCCGCAGCTGCTGCGCCGCTGGCTACGCTGCCAGCCGATCCTCGAACCGGGAGTCCGCATCCAGAGCCACAAGGGCTCACTCGCCCTGACCGTCGCCGTGGTCTGCGGCCGCGCCCGGCGCTACGGCCTCCTGCCCCAGCCCGGCACCGCTCCAGCTCGGGACCAGGCGCGCGAGCGCTGAGCGCAGCCGCGCCGTATCGCCCTCCCGACACGCGGCCAACAGCCCGTCGACATCATCGACGTGCCCCCCGGCGGCCAGCGACTCCCCGCGACTGCGCATCAACCCCGGCACGGGGGTCTCCACGTCGCTGCCGTCGCTGAGCAGTTCCTCGTAGCGCTTCTCGCCCGGCCGCAGACCGGTGTAGCGGATGGTCACGGTCTTGTCCGGCACGTTGCCGGTCATGTAGATCAGCTGCCGCGCGAGGTGGTCGATCTTCACCGGCTCGCCCATGTCGAGCAGGAAGATCTCGCCACCCTCGGCCAGGGCCGCGGCCTGCAGCACCAGCTCGACCGCCTCGGGAATCAACATGAAATACCGGGTGACCGCGGGATCGGTCACCGTCACCGGGCCCCCGGCCGCGATCTGGCGCAGAAACAACGGCACCACGCTGCCGGAAGAACCGAGCACATTGCCGAAACGCACGGCGCAGGCGACCATCGGCGACGCCACCTCCTGCAGCAGCAACTCACAGACGCGCTTCGAAGCCCCCATGACATTGGTCGGCCGCACCACCTTGTCGGTCGAGATCAGCACGAGGCGTTCCACCCCGTGCCGGTTGCCGCTGCGCACCAGGTTGCGGAAGGCCTCCACGTTGTTGCGCACCCCCTGCAGCGGATTGGCTTCGACCAGCGGTACGTGCTTGTAGGCCGCGGCGTGGAACACCAGCTCGGGCCGCTCCTGCGCCAGACAGGCATCGAGCCCCGCCGCGTCGCGCATCGACAGCAACACCGGCACCACGGTGCAATCGGGAAAACGCTCGCGCAGCTCGAGCTCACTGCGGTAGAGGTCCGCTTCGCTGTGGTCGAGCACCACCAGACGCCCAGCACCGTGCGCCGCGATCTGCAGGCAGAGATCCCGTCCGATGCTCCCCCCGCCGCCGGTGACCAGCACCCGACGTCCGGCGAGCAGCGCACGCACCGGGGCCTCGTCGAGATGGCGCGGCGGGCGGCGCAGCAGGTCCTCGAGCGCGAGATCAGCCAGCTCCACCCGCGCCTCGCTGCCGAGCTGCTTGTCGACCCCGCGGACGACCTTGATCCGCAAGCCGAGTTCCATCGCCCGACGGAACAACTGGCGCAGACGGTCCGGTTCGAGATCGAAGGCGACGATCACCGCCGCCGCGCCGGTCTCGCGCGTCACCCGCTCCAGGTCCTCGATCCGCCCGAGCACCCGCACGCCGCGCAACAGGGCGCGACTGCGGTCGGGATCGTCATCAAGAAAGCCGACCACGCGGTACTCCTCACCGCGCATCAGGGCCGCAGCGGTGGTCGCGCCGGTCAGCCCGGCGCCGTAGATCAGCAGTTTCTCGCCCTGGGTCCGGCTGCCGACCTCGTGGCGGTAGCGCACCGCAAACCGGCTGCCGCCGACCGCCGCCAGGGCCAACAGGGCCTCGAGGATCCAGAACGCACGCCCGACTTCGAGTGTCGCCTCGAGCTGGAAGAAGAAGCCGAACAGCGAGCCAACGACCGAACCCACCACCACCCCGGCGGCGAGATTGACCAGGGTATGCACGTCGCTGTAGCGGATGACCGCGCGATACATGCCGGCGTGGATGAAGAACCACACCCGCACCGCCGCGATCACCACCAGCACCGCGATCGCCCCCAACGGCGGCACCCGGCCGAGGATCAGCACCGTGCACAGGGCCACCAGCACGAACAGAAGCAGATCGAGCAGCAACCAGGCCAACTGCCAGCGGTAGCGAGCAAGACCACTCACGGCGCGCGCCTCCGCGGGCACACAGTGCGCAGCAGGATCCGCAGATCCCAGCCGAGGGTCTCGCCAGCCGCGAAGCGCAGGGCATGTTCGACCTTGGCCGGCATCAGCCGCCGGATGTAGAACGCCTCGCCATCGCCCGCGCGGCCGAGCACCGTGGCCTCGTCGCGGAAGGCGAGCGAGGCCGGGTCGGTCAACCCCGGCCGACGCGCGAGCAGGCGGCGATGGCGCGGCGGGTAGGCGGCGACGTACCGCGGCACCTCGGGGCGCAGGCCGACCAGGTGCATGTCGCCGCGCAGGATGTTCATCAGTTGCGGCAGCTCATCGAGCCGACTCGCGCGCAACCGGGCGCCGACCCGGGTCACCCGCGCGTCGTGGCCCACGGTCACCTGCCGCCCGTCCGGATCCGGGTCGCGCCGCATGGTGCGGAATTTGAGGATGGTGAACGGCCGGCCACCCCGTCCGACCCGGCGCTGGCGGAAGAACACCGGCGGCCCGTCTTCGCGCCGGATCAGCCAGGCGATCACCGCCATCGCCGGGGCGGCGAGCACCAGCGCCGATCCGGCGACCAGCAGGTCGAGCCCGCGTTTGCCCGGCACGCAGCGCGGCCAGGTCCGCTCCGGCGCAGCGCCATGCTGGGCGGCCATCGCGGACACTGCAGACGACGGCCC
>JBEPXK010000639.1:0-2663 GCA_041641915.1 Planctomycetota bacterium | reverse complement strand
CGCAGCACCGCGAGATCGTGATCGGGCGAGACCCCGATCAGCCGTACTGGCAGCCGCTCGCCGGTGCCGAGCACGATCTCGGCCGACGCGGCGTTCTCGATCACATGGTAATTGGTCACGATGTGGCCGGCGTCATCCCAGATGAAGCCCGAGCCACTGCCGCGCGGGACATCGAGCGCCATCCGCGTCCACGGGTCGTACCGCCGGGCGCTGGTGGTGATGTAGACCACGCTGTCCTTGGCGGTGGCGAACAGATCGATCGCCGTGCGCTCCATCTGGGCCAATTCGCCGCGCGGGCTGACCATTCGCGGACGCGTGGCGCCGGGATTGAGTGCCGGCCACCACACGGGCCGCAGTGCCCAGAGCGCGAGCACCACCATCAGCGCCGTCCACACCAGCAGGATCCGCCGTCGCAGCCGCAGATGGCGGGCGAGGAGTTGCTGGCGCGGATCGCTCCAGTCGCGCTGGTCCATGGTCGGTCCCCGAAGTGGCTGCCGCCAGCGGCCGGGCCGCAGGGGGGCAAAGCGGCGCTCCGGTCGGCAGACACCGACCGGAGCGCCGCGGCGAGCGGAGGGAGAGGGATTCGAACCCCCGGACCCCGTAGGGTCAGCGGTTTTCAAAACCGCCGCATTCAGCCGCTCTGCCATCCCTCCCGGATGCGCCCGCCCATGGTCGCCCTCGCGCAGGCCAGTCAACCGCGACCCCGCCGGGGCGGGATCATGCCGGGGCACGTTCCGGGAGAGGGGGGCGGGGGCCGGATCGTTCGTTCTCGGAGCCCGGCCGGGCAGCGCACGGGCGGCCACGCCACCCGGCCGACGTCCAACCAGGCCACGGCGATAGCGGCAGCGGCGTGGGGATTGCGTCGCCCCCCGCGGGCCAGCACAGTGGGGACCATCGCGAACGGCCGCCGGGCCGGAGGGGAGTCTCGACGCAATGAGCCAGCCGGATGCCGGTCACGCCCGCGGGCCTTACGCCCTCCTGCGCTACCTCGCCGCCGTGGCGGTGGTGGGTGCTCTCGCCTGGGCCACCATCGCCCTGGCGACCGGACCGGCCAACGACGACGCGCCCGACCGCACCGGCAGCGATCGGGCGCAGCCCGCCCAGGCGGGTGGCCATAACGAAAACATTCCCGCTCCGATCCGCGAAGCCCTCCAGCGAGGCGAGGCCGCGATCATCAGCCTGGAGCGCGTCGAGGCCGACCTGCAGCGCCGCCTTGACGAACTTCAGGCCCTGCGTGCCGAACACAGCAAGGCCGAACTCGAGCCAGCAGTGGCCCGCACCCGCAAGCTCGAACAGCGCACCGCCGCCGAACTCGCCCACGTCCGCGAAGCGCTGCACGCCCTGCGCGGTCGCACCGCCGCCCTGCGAATCCAGGCCCGCTACGGCGACATCGAACGCGCCGATTACGACGAAAGCCTGGCCAGGGTCCTCGCAGGCGTGGCGGAACTCCTCGACGCCCATCAGCAGGGCCACTGAACCGCCCGCGCCCGCGCCGCCGCGACCAGCCCGCCGCCCGCGCCCGCGCCGCCGCCGCAGTGACTGGCCCCGCCGCAACCGCACCCCGATCATCCGTCCGCAGCGCTGCCTCCATGCCCGCGACGCTCATCGTACCGCGTAGCGGACACCGCCCAGCTGTCCTCACCAGCCGCATTCAATCGGGCAGTGAGCAGAAGCCGCCAGCGCAGCACGACCGTCAGACCCACCCACAAGCCGGGCGTCACAAACCTGGCGTGACCATCCGCGGGATCAGGTAGACAGCGTAACGGCCAGGCCTACTATCGAGGAAGCAGGGCATCGACAGACGATCACTCGCCCGGAGACGGCCCCCCAGGCGACAGGCCCGGAGGGTGTCCGCGCTTAAGTTCATATACTGTCATAGCAATGACTTACGCCCAGCCTGTCGCGCCACGCACGCCACGCCACGCCATGCCACGCTCCGCTCCGGATTGACAAGCGCCTCGCCCCATCGATTCACAGCCGACAGCCGCGCGGCAGCAGCGACCTCCAGCCGTGATGCGATCCTCGGACCGCGGACCGGCGCAGCCCGGGCACACGGGCACAGCCCGGCCAGGCAGGCGCAGCCGCGCAGCCAGAGCCGACAGGCGACCCCATTCGAGCTCAAAGTGGAGCTCGACGAGCCCGGTGCCGGATTCGACGCGCACGGCATTGCAGCCAGCCTCCAGAGCCAGCGGGCGGGCGCAGCCGGGCCCCCGACCCGACACCGAATTCGGCGAGCGCGGCGCCACAGCCAGACATCCTGAGCCAACAGACAGGCCCGGCAAAGCGAGCCCTGGCCGCCCCGCAACCAGGGCAATCGGCAAAGCCATTGGGGGCAGATGGGGCCCCGCCCGCCCTTTCCGCGACCCTCCACCACCAGACCGCTCGCCAATCCCGCAGAGTCCCGGCCCTTCGCAGCCTAACACAGCGACCCCCAGCCCATGTTATGCGGCAAAATCGCCGCAAACCACCGGCCCCACCCAGCCGGACTCCCAAGCCAAGTCAAATCGCTCACGAAACTTACGACAAAACGAACCACATCCACCCGAACACCGACCCAATCCCAAACCCGCCGAAGACCGCCCGTTTATCCGGCGTTTTCGCAGCCCATTATCTGTTCGGCAGCATCGATCATGCGATACAAAGTGCAGATAAAGAGGACTGCT
>JBEPXK010000638.1:0-2666 GCA_041641915.1 Planctomycetota bacterium | reverse complement strand
CGGCGTGCCCCTGAAATCGCGGCCCGGCGCGCAGCCGTGACAGCTGGCTGACAGGCCTTGGCACACGCCGCGAGGCATCGCTACGTACTGGATAAGCGGTTAACGGCACAAAAGGGAAGCCAATGCGATGACGACTGCGTCGAACGAGAACGAAGTCTCCCGGCAGTATCATGCCTTCGCGATGCTGCTGCGGGACTACGAATGGATTCACCGCATCCTGGGCGTGTTCGGCCACGTCAGCTTTTTCGTCGGCTCGATCTGTTTCCTTTGGGAAAGCTGGCAACTGGTCGGCGTCTGGCTGTTCATCGTCGGCGCCGGGGGCATGATGCTCGACCGCATCTGCTCGATGATCGTGCACTACGAACGGCTGCGCCAGAACAACCAGCCGATCCTGTAGCGCTGACCGGGCCCGCGGGGGCGGCGGGCGACCCCGTCCCCAACCCGCGTGGCCGAATCCATGCCCTGTACGCGTGTTATGATTTTAAGTTAAACGTACGCCGCCGGTGTTTTGCATCGAATGTTGTTTACGGATTTGCCGCGCTGAACTTATAAATTTCAACAATTCGCCGTCGCCAGGGCCTCAAAACGGCAAAGCCTATCCTTTGGGTTACATGGCCAATACCACCGTATCCCGACGCCCGGCACCGAATAACCCTTTACCGGCTTAGGCCGGCTGGCTGATCGCGATAGATTACCCGCCGCGTTAACTGCCGTGGATTGTACCGCCCGCGGCCAGCACTAGCGCTGCGCGCCCAGGAACGGGCGCGCCGGGACCTTCAGGACGGAGTGATCAGCGATGAACGGCCTGCCGAAAGTCACCCTCAAACTACGCGGCCAGATCCTGGCCGGCTTTGCCGTCGTGCTCCTGGTCGCCGGCGCGATCGCCGCGCAGGGCGTGTGGGGGCTGCGCGACCTGCAGCGCGACTTCGACACCTACGCCGAACTCGGCGACGACGCCACGCTCGTCAGCCGCCTGCGCGGCGACATCGTGGAGACCATGCTGACCGTGCGCACCTGGCTGCGCACCGAGGATGACACCGCCAGACAGGAGGTCGTCGATCTCGAAAATCGCGTGGAGGAGAAGATCGCCGAGGCGCAGCGGGTGATCACCGATCCCGAGCGCGCAGCCAAGATCGACGAGATCGACGCGGCGATGCAGCGCTTTCACGCCGGCTTCGACCGGGTGGTGGACCTGGTCGAGCAGCGCAACGCCTTCGTGCGCGCGGGCATGAACGAGCTCGGTCCGCAGGTGCGCCGGCGGCTCACCGAAATCAGCGAAGGCGCCTACGCGGACGGCGACTTCGCCAGTGCGAGCGAGGCGGCGCTCGCCAACCAGCACCTGCTGCTGGCCCGGCTCTACGCCAGCAAGTTCCTGCTGGACAACGAGGGGGCCGATGCCGAGCGGGTCGCCGCGGAATTCGAGAAGCTGGCCGGCCGGCTGGCCACCCTGGGCGACGTCACGATCGAGGCCGGACTCCAGAACGCAGGCCGCCAGGCGCTGCTGGGCGAGGTGCGCGATCTGCTGCCGCGCTACCGCGAGGCGTTCGACGGCGCCCGCCAGGCGATCGTCGAGCGCAACCAACTGATCCAGCAGGCCATCGTCGCCGACGGCCGGGTGCTGGAGAGCGGGGCGGAGGCGATCCAGGCGAGCGTGATCGCCGACGAAAAGGCGCTGCAGGAAGCGACCCACGCCGCCGCCGCGACGACGCGGACGCTGATGCTGGCCGTGGCCGCCGGTGGCCTGCTGCTAGGCGCGCTGGCCGCCTGGCTGATCGGCGGGCGCATCGCCGGCAGCGTGCACGCCGTCACCGACGCCATGACCCGCCTAGCCGAGGGCGCGCGGGACACCGAGGTGCCTGGGCGCGGCCGCAGCGACGAGATCGGAGAGATGGCCGAGGCCCTGGAGGTGTTCAAGACGACCGCCCGCAAGCAGCTTGAACTCGCCGAGCAGCAGAAGGCCGACGCCGAGGCGGAAGCCGAGGAGGCCGCGCGGGTGCGGGCGGCGACCGAGGCCTTCCGGGCGGACGTGGCGGAGAAGCTGCAGACCCTGGGCGCCGCCTCCACCGAACTGGAATCCACCGCCGGCGAGCTGTCGGCCGCGGCGAAGCAGACCTCGCAGCAGACCGAGACAGTCGCCTCGGCGTCCGACCAGGCTTCCGCCAACACCCAGACCGTGGCCGCCAGCACCGAGGAGCTGTCGACCTCGATCGCCGAGGTGACCAGCCAGATCGAGAAGACCGCCGGCGTCGCCGACCGCGCCGACGCCCAGGCCCGCGAGGCGATGAGCAACGTCGAGGAGGTGCAGGCGGGCGCCGACGCGGTGACCAAGGTGGTGGAGCTGATCAAGGACATCGCCGAGCAGACCAACCTGCTGGCCCTGAACGCGACGATCGAGGCCGCCCGGGCCGGGGAAGCCGGCAAGGGCTTCGCCGTGGTCGCGACCGAGGTCAAGAACCTCGCCACCCAGACCACCAGGGCGACCGAGGAGGTCGGCCAGCAGATCGAGCAGATGCGCGCCTCGGTCGGCCGGGCCGTGCCGGCGATGCAGCAGGTCGCCGAGATCGTGCGGGAGGTCAACGAGATCGCCGGCGTGGTTGCCGCCACCGCGACCCAGCAGGCCGCCGCGACCGACGAGATCACCCGCAACGTCCAGCAGGCCGCGCAGG
>JBEPXK010000637.1:0-2668 GCA_041641915.1 Planctomycetota bacterium | reverse complement strand
ACGACCAGGGCGGGCCTGCGCCCACAGCCCACGGGTTGTAGCGTCAGGCTCGGCCCGCATTTCGGCTCTTTCCCGGGCCCCGTCGCTTACGGCGAAAATAGTAGTGACGGCTTCCCTCAGGGGGGGCAGCGCCCCCTCTGAAAGAAGTTACGTGATCGCTTCGAACTGTTCGACGGCGAAGGCGCGGAAGGCGCGCGCGGTGGCCAGGATCCGTGGCACGTCCGCGGCGGTGATCGGGTCGTGATCGATCGGTGCGATCGGGCACAGATCCTCGAAACGTTCGAGGTCGAGCAGGTCGGCGCGCAGCTCCGCCGGCAAGGTCACGTGGCGTTCGAGGGCATGGACCAGGTCGCGGATGGTGTGGTTGTCGGCGAGGTCGCCCCGTTGTGCGAGTATGGCCATGCTCAGGTTCTCGATCGCCATCGCGGCCAGGTTGAAGGTGATCGGGGGGGCAAACACGGCCGGGCGTTTGCGTCCGCCGGTGGCGGCGGCGAGCAGCTGTTCGCCGTCGGTGCGGAAGGAGGTCCAGTCGGTCAGCGCGGTGGGCATGAGCAGCCTCCTCTACCGGCTTGTGGCGGTGGATGCGCGCCGGGTGCCGGATCGGACCACCATTATACGCTGCCAGCCGTCAGTGGGGTCAAGAACGGGTTAAGCATACGCAAGCGATGTGGTGTGAACGGCTTGGCGTGTTCGGGTCGGCGGGTCCCATTCGTAAAGGGTTCAGTAATGGAGCACCGACGCACGGCGCGTGACATTTTCGTCAGCCGACCTGCCTCCGCGCCCAATCGCGCGTTGTTGTCCACGCCAGCGGCGGAACCTCATGGGAACTTCACGTAAGCTTGGCATGCCTTAACCCGAGGCTCCGGCCGGACTGCTGTTTATATTAATTTGTCCGCCAGCCGGCTGCTGCCTATCGTTTCCGCGATCCGTCATCACCCCGCACGGGCCCGGCTTCAGCTCCGGCCCCCATCACCCAGGAGGTCCCCCATGACCACCCCCCGCTGGCTCCATGCTGCCGGCACCGTTGTCAGCAGCGCCCTGTTGGTCGCCGCCTTCACCGGTTGCTCGGACGAGACCACCGAGAACGTCGAAAACATCACCAACAACAATACCACGGTGATGCAGAACGACGCCAACACCACGCCGGAGACCCGGCGCAACGTGATCCTGATGATCGCCGACGGCTCGCAGGTCGAGCACGAGATCGCCTACAGCCGCTATCTCAAGGGCGTCGACAACGTCGTCGTCGGGCGTCAGTTCGAGTACCTCGGGTGGAACACCACCTGGGATGTGACCACCTACAACAACTGGGCTGCCTTCGGCGGAACCGAAGGCGAGGCCCTGTCCGCCGCCCCGATGACCTGGGCTGCTGATCCGGGTGCGCCGTGGGCCGGCGCCGACCCCTTCGCCGAAGACGACTTCGACAAGATCTACGGCTACGACCCCGCGCTCGGCGGTGACGCACCATTCCCGATCGACGAAGACGCGGACGGCAACGTGGTCGAGAACTACACCGCCAGCCCCAAGCCGGGGATCTGGACCGCCGACGCGATGACCGGCCGCAACGCCCACTACCCGGCGACCGACTCGGCTTCTGCCGGGACCGCGATGTCCTGCGGTCAGAAGACCGACAAGGGCAACATCGCCTGGGCCAGCGGCGATCCCGAAGGCGGTGACATCGACACCATCGCCGAGCTCGCCCGCAATCAGCGGGGCATGGCCATCGGCGTGGTCAGCAGCGTGGAGTGGACCCACGCCACCCCCGCCTCGTTTGTGTCGCACAATGTGGCCCGCGGCAACTACGCCGACATCGCGCGTGAGATCCTGACCGAGACCCAGCCCGATGTGGTCATCGGGGCCGGCGATCCAGCCCTCGCGAGCCACAAGTACTCCGGCGGCGACGTCGACGGCGGCGATACCCCCTGGTTCGATGATTTCGCCGCGAGCACCAGCACCTACAAGGTGGTGCGGTGGAACGAAGGCGTCGATGGCGGCGACGCGATCCTCGCCGCGGCCGACCAGGTGGTGGCCAACATCGCGGCCGGTAGCGGCCCGACCAAGCTGGTCGGCTGCTTCGGCAGCGTCTGGGAGGAGAGCGACTTCAACGATGCCTACAAGGCTCTGCCCAGCGGCTACACCCAATACGATGAGAATCCCGACCTCAAGGCCTGGCAGACCCTGGTCGGCAACAGCGGCAAGCACATGAACACCTACATGCCGGATGCCGGTGGCTTCGCCCAGGTCGAGACCGAGAACCCGACCCTCGCCGACGCCACCCAGGCCGCACTCGAGATCCTGAGCCAGGATGACGATGGTTTCTTCCTCATGGTCGAGGGCGGCGATATCGACTGGGCCAACCACGCCAACGACTATGAGTGGATGCTCGGCGCCTGGCACAACTTCGACCTCGCCTGCAAGCAGGTGGTCGCATTCATCGATCAGGAAGACGACGATGTGACCTGGGACAACACCATGGTCATCATCGCCACCGACCACGGCAATAGCTTCATGCGCCTGAAGAAATACTACGGCAAGGGCGTTTTGCCGCCGGCTGACGAACGCCAGATCTGCCAGCTCGCGCCCCCGGCCAGCGTCGGTGTGAAGTATTCCTCAAACGACCACACCAACGAGCTGGTCACCCTCTACGCCCACGGCGGCGACGTTGACC
>JBEPXK010000636.1:0-2682 GCA_041641915.1 Planctomycetota bacterium | reverse complement strand
GTCATGTCGCGATTACTCCCGTTCGCGCAGAGACGTTCAAAAGCGCATTGTAAGTCGTTGCCAGTACGCCGATAGGTGCAAGATCTTGCTCACGGAGGCAATGATTGGTGAGCGGTCAGGTCATAGGCATGGCGCGTCTCGAGTTGATCAAGGCGGAGCGGATCCATTTCACGCCGGCTCTGGCGCGGGATCTGAGCGAGACGCATAGCCACCCCTTCAACGAGCTGATCCATGTTGTGCGGGGGAGCTACGTGGTCGCCACGGGGGCGCGGACCCACCACGGTGGTCCGGGTAGCGTGTTCGTGTATCCGGCCGGAACCACGCATCAGGGTTTCTGGTCCTGCGCTGCCGGCGAGCCGGTTACCGAGTTCTTCCTGATCCAGTGGCGAGGCCCTTTGCCGGTGCCGTCGCCTCCACTCCACGCCCAGCTGCCCGCCGAGCGCGCGCGGCATTGCGCCGCCTGGATCCTCGACACCCTCGCCGGCGCGGATCGCGGCGGGCGGGCGATCGCGACCCATCTGTTGCAGGCCTTGTTGCTGGATCTCGCACGGCAGGGCGGCGAGCGCGACGAGCGCGACGAGCTGGTGCAGATCGTCGACAGCCTGGTCGATCAGACCACCGACCGGGTGCTGCATCTCGATGATCTGGCCCAGGCCGCGGGCATGAGCCGGTTCCATTTCGCGCGCAGTTTCAAAGCGATCACCGGCCGTTCGCCGATGCGCTACGTACGCGACCGCCGGTTGGATGCCATCCGACGGGATCTGATCGCGAGCGACGACCGCATCGCCACCCTGGCCGTACGTCACGGCTACGCCTCGCCCGAACAGCTCGCGCGGCTCGTGCGCCAGCGCTTCGGCGTCTCGCCACGCGAACTGCGCCGACGGCATCGGGGGTGAGGGCCGCGGCCGGGCCGCCTCGGGTCAGAGCGGGCGATAGCTGAAGCGTGCGAAATCGGCGTGGGCGCGCGCGCCGCTGAGATCCTGGCACGCCATGCCGACCATCGCACCGGTGAAATGACCGTGGTCGCCGAACTCATCGCCGAGGGCGTGGGCGTCGTGCGTCGGGCCGATCGCCTGCCAGGGGCCATCGTCGATACGCCAGCAGAAACGCAGGCGCAGTTGCTCGAGCTCGAGCGCGAGGTCGACCGGACCGTCCACCGGCACCGGGGTCACGGCGCCGACCGCTTCAGCGTAGCGGCCGTTCTTCGACCAGGCGACGCGCAGCACCCGGCCGCGTTGCTCGTCGGCGCTGATGTACAGATAATACCAGGTCGCGGCATCGTAGAGCGCGACCAGTCCGGCCATGTGCTGGTGGTCGCGCGGGGTGATGGTCACGGTCGTCTCGGCGCGGCAGGCGAAGTGCTCCACCCGCCGCGCGATCAGGCTGGTGCGGTGGCGTGAGGCCAGGCTTTCCTGGCCGCAGAGTCGCAGCGCGTGCGGCTCGCCGCCGAGCCGGCACCAGGACGGATCGGCGGGAATGCGTCGCGACTGGTACCAGGGTGGCAGCGTTTCGCCCGCGAAGCGGTCCTCGCCGTATTCGCTCGGCCAGGGGTGCGGGTCCAGTGCCGGTCGGGGCCAGCTCATCCGCGGTTCGCGGCCGCCGTCGGCCAGACGCGGCCAGCCGTCGGCGCCCCATGCGATCCGCTGCAGCGCGGTCTCGCGGCCGAGGATGCTGGCGCCGTCGAGCGGGCGCGCGGCGAGGTGGGCCAGCCACCACTCGCCGTCGGGGGTCTCCACCAGCGAGCCGTGGCCGGACTTCTGCAGGGTCAGGCCGAGGTCGTGGCGCGCGGTGAGCACGGGGTTGTCGGGATGCTCTTCGTAGGGCCCGGTGATGGAACGGCTGCGGGCCATGGTCACGCAGTGATCGCGGCCGGTGCCGCCCTCGGCGAGGAGGAGATAATACCACCCATCGCGCTTGTAGATGTGCGACCCCTCGGTGACCCGCGCCGCGGTGCCGGCGAAGATGTTGGTCACCGGGCCGATCAGTTGGCCGGCATCGTGGTCGTACTCCTGCAGCAGGATGCCGCCGAAGGAGTGGCGCTCGGGACGGTGGTCCCAGACCATGTTGTGGACCCATTTGCGGCCGTCGTCGTCGTGGAACAGCGAGGGGTCGAAACCCGAGGCGTTGAGGTAGTGCGGGTCGGACCACGCGCCGGAGGTGATGTCGTCGGTCCAGACCACATAGTTGTGCACATCCTTGAAGCCCTGCTGCCAGGTCCGGGTGTCGGAGTAGACCAGCCAGAACCGGCCGTCGGCGTAGGTCAGGCAGGGGGCCCAGACGCCGCCGGAGTCGGGGTCGCCGCGCATATCGAGCTGCGCGAGCCGGGTCAGCGCGGGGCCCAGCGTGCGCCAGTGAATCAGGTCGCGCGAATGGCTGATCATCACGCCGCCGAACCATTCGAAGGTCGAGTTGGCGATGTAGTAGTCCTCGCCGACGCGGCAGATCGAGGGGTCGGGGTGGAAGCCGGGGAGGACGGGATTGGTGAGCTGGTCCATGGCCGCACGATGTCGTTGGCGCCCAGGCGGTCAACGGCTCCGGCGCGCTGCCGCACTGTCGCCCGGCTGCCGATCACGGTCATTCCGCTGGCCGGGTGCATCATTCATGAGGCTTCCCTCAGAGGGGGCGCTGCCCCCTCGCGCCTTCGGCGCATACCCCCACGGCCTCGGTCGGGGTTCGCGGCCT
>JBEPXK010000635.1:0-2689 GCA_041641915.1 Planctomycetota bacterium | reverse complement strand
GGGCGGGTGGACGTCAATCGCTTCGCCCTCGTCGAGCCGTACGCCGCCTGAAGGCCCTACCGGGGCGACCCAGAGCCCGGCGCGCTTCCCGATACAATAACGATATCAATTATCCTTTGGCAGTCATCATCCTCTCCCAACGCATCAGCTTGGACAGAAGACGATAGGGGCGACTGTATCAATTTCGTGTGGATTTTGTTTTCCGACTGACGCACAGAGACCTCTGCAAAACCCCTTGCGTTGGCGGGCTGAAACGAATTGAATCGGTTCAGCGATGAACACGTGCCAGGGAGGCGACGATGATCGGCAGGCAGAGCGGGCCGTGGGACTTGGCGGATTGCGGGATCGAGCACAAGCCGGGCGTGTTGGACGAGGTCAATGCGGCGCTGAACTGGAAGCGCTTCGACGCGCTGCTGCACAAGGTGTTCAAGACCTCGCGGGAGGGCCGGCCGTCGTATCCGCCGCTGGTGCTGTTCAAGGTGGTGCTGCTCCAGCAGTGGTACGGGTTGAGCGACCCGATGGCCGAGGAAGCGATTGGCGACCGGCTGTCCTTCCGGCGCTTCCTGGGGCTGGGCGTGCGCGATGCGGTACCCGACGGGACCACGATCTGCCGCTTCCGCGGGCGCTTGGCAGAGAAGCGTCTGGCCGAGCGGTTGCTCAAGGAGTGAGGTGGTCCCCAAAAAGTGGACAGTGGGATAAGGTACAGGCCACTTCATGGAAGGAGTGAGCCGATGAGCGGGAAACGCAAGCAGCACAGCGCGGAGTTCAAGGCCCGGGTGGCCTTGGCGGCGGTGAAGGGCGAGGAGACGGTGGCCGAGTTGGCAGCGCGCTTCGAGGTGCATCCGACGATGGTGCACACGTGGAAGCGTGAGCTGTTGGAGCGGGCCGGGGAGCTGTTCAGCCGGGGCCGCAAGCGGGCCGAGCAGAGCCAGGAGGCGCAGGTTGCCGAGCTGTATCGGCAGATCGGCCAGCTCAAGGTGGAGCGCGATTTTTTAGCGGGTGTGCCCGGTCTGTCGATCGGCCGCGGCGCCAAGCGATGATCGACAAGGGCCGCAGACGGCCCAGCATTGCCCGGCAATGCAGCCTGCTGGGGCTGAGCCGTTCGGGCGTGTACCGGCGGCCCAGGGGTGTTTCTGCAAACGATCTGGCTCTGATGCGGCTGCTGGACGAGCAATACCTGAAGACACCGTTCTACGGCAGCCGCAGGATGGCGGTGTGCTTGCGGCGCCAGGGCCATGCGGTGGGGCGCAAGCGGGTGCGGGGCCTGATGCACCGGATGGGGCTGGAGGCCATCTACCGCCGGCCGCGAACCACGGTGCCCAACCCGGAGCACAGGGTGTATCCCTACCTGCTGCGGGACATGGCCGTGACGCGCCCCAACCAGGTCTGGGCCGCGGACATCACCTACGTGCCGATGGCCAGGGGCTTCATGTACCTGGTGGCGGTGATCGACTGGTACAGCCGCAAGGTGCTGGCACACCGGGTGAGCAACACGATGGAGGCGGGGGTCTGCGTGGAGGCACTGGGCGAGGCCCTGGCCCGCTACGACAGGCCGGAGATCTTCAACACGGACCAAGGCAGCCAGTTCACCAGTGCGGCCTTCACTGCAACCCTGGAGGCCGCCGGCGTGCGCATCAGCATGGACGGCAAGGGCCGCTGCCTGGACAACATCTTCATCGAGCGGCTCTGGCGCACGGTCAAGTACGAGTACCTGTACCTGCACGCCTTCGAGGGTGGCACCGAGTTGCGCGCTGGACTGCGCTCCTGGGTGCAGTGGTACAACCGGCAACGGCCTCACCAGGGGCTGGAGTACCAGACGCCCGATGAGGTCTACAACGGGGAGAGGCTCCCTGACACTCTGGTAGCCTGAGACCAGAGGACATCCGTGGCCTGTAGCTTATTCCGGTGCTCAGGCTGTCTCACGGATGGGGTCCACTTCAGGATGGCCCGCCGCTAGGGTGTGTCTAATCACGTATTTGTCGGAGCAATCCGCGCACTTCGAGACGCGGCCTCCGGCCGCTCCTCAGTGACGCGGATCGCTTTGAACGCCACCAATCATTGGCTGTAACCGTGAGGAAGGCGCTGAAGGCGCCTGTCTCGGAGTTGCGGCCGGCGCTTGCTTCGGCTCTTCCGACACAGCCTAGTCCTGCAGCATCGCCTGTAGCTCCGCGGCGTTGCGGGCGGCGTAGCCGGCCTGGTCGTTGTCGAAGTAGCAGTACACCTCGCAGCCCTGGGCGGCCCACGAGCTGAAGGCGCCCGCCCAGCCGGACAGGGCGGCCGTGTCGTAGCTGCCCTCGTAGGCGCCGTCCGGCCCGTGCAGGCGCACGTACACCAGGTTGGTCGTCACCTCCCGCGGGCTGGCGTGGCCGGCCAGGTCGTAGATGCAGAAGGCGACGTCGTGGCGGGCCAGCGCCTCCAGGCAGCGGTCGTCGTACCAGGAGGGGTCGCGGAACTCCATGGCGTAGCGGTGGCGCGGATCCAGCGCGTCCAGGAACGCCTCCAGGCGCTCCGGGTTGAACGTCCACCTGGGCGGAAGCTGGAACAGCACGGGCCCCAGCCGGCGGCCCAGGGTCTCCATGCGCTCCAGCAGGCCGGGCACCGTGTCCGCGGGGTCCTTCAGCTTCTTCATGTGGGTGATGTAGCGGCTGCCCTTGACCGCGAAGACGAAGTCTTCCGGCACGGTCGCCGC
>JBEPXK010000634.1:0-2691 GCA_041641915.1 Planctomycetota bacterium | reverse complement strand
TGTCGATACCTCGCCTGCATGCGCGCTCCTCGTGGTAGGCGACATGGTCGGAGCGGTGGGAGCGAGTCAACGAGGCGTGAACGACGGGCTTATCACGTGGGTGACTACTCAGGGGCTTCGCCCCTACGGTCCATTCGCAAGCGAATGGACCTACCCCTCTGGCTTGGTCGGGATTCCCATGGATCGGCATCGCCGATCCATGGGTGGGCGGATCGGCAGCGCCGATTCTATCCCCCCACCATCCCTCGCTCGCCAGCCCCATCGCTCGCGATGGGGCCCGAAAAAGGCGGGTAACTACTCAGGCCCGATGGGCCTGAGTAGTTACATCCGTGGTTTCGACTCATGCGGTCGATCCCGGATAGGCATGCAACGCCGGGCGATCGCCCACGTCGAAGACCCGCTGCCCGCGGCCGTAGAGGACCATGCTGTCGATGGTGTCGGCCAGCTGGGCCACGTTGCCCGGCCAGGGTTCGGTGGCCAGCTCGGCGAGCAGGGCGGGGGTGCAGGTGGCTTGCGGGTCGCCGGTGGCGCGATGGAGCAGGTGGGTGGCGAGCGGGGCGCAGTCGTCGCGGCGGGCGCGCAGCGGCGGGAGCTCCAGGGTGAGGTGCGCCAGGCGGTAGTAGAGGTCTGCGCGGAAGGCGCCGGCGGCGACCCGGTCGTGCAGGGCGCCATCGACGGTGGCGACCAGCCGCGTTGCCAGCGGGCAGCGGTCGAGCCCATCGACCGGGCGGTAGTGCCCGGCGGCGAGCATGGCGGCGAGGGCGTCCTGCAGGCGTGGCGGCAGGTGGTCGACGTGGCCCAGGCACAGGGTGCCACCACGCGTGCGGGCCAACGCGCCGGGGTGCACGGTACCGTCGGCGGTGGTCCGCCCGAACAGCTCGGTCGCGGCCAGGGCCTGGGACAGGACCGCGCCGTCGAAGATCTCGAAGGGGGCTTGCTTGTTGGCGTGACGGGCCAGCAGCCGGGCCACGAGTCGTTTGCCAGTGCCGGCCTCGCCCTCGATCAGGACCGATTGCGGCAGGGGGGCGTAGACCTGGATCAGGCGCCGGATCTGATCGATGGCCGGATCGGTACCGATCAGGGTGGGAACCGATGCGCTGTGGCGCGTCGTGACCGGCGCGGTCTGCGGTGTCAGCGGGAGGCGCAGCAGCCGCAGTAGATTGCCGCCGGTGAGTTCCCAGGCGTAGCGCAAGCGGTACTCGAGGTACTCCTGTCCGCCGCGGCGTCGGGCGATGTCCAGCTGATGGGCGGCGGTGGCTTCGTCGCCTTCGAGGAGCGCCAGCCGGCCCCATTCGCAGTGGAGATCGCCGCGTTTGCCGTGGGGATCGAGCCGTTCGAGCACCACGCGCGCGGCCGGCGCGCGCGCACCGCAGAGCTCGCGCTGCGCGGTGAGGACGAGCAGCTGGTCGTGCAGGTCTTTGCGCGCGCCGAGGGCCGGGCCGAGCGTGGCGATGGCCTCGTGGGCCCGCTCGCAGGCGCGCTGGGCCACGGCAAGCTCGATGGTCAGGAGGGCCCGGGAGGTGGCATCGTCATCGTCGGCGAGATGGCCCGCCTGGTGTCCGGCCCAGTCGTCTTGGAGCGCCGCCGCCTGGTCGAGCCGGCCGGTGGCGATCAGCAGGGCGCCGTGCACCGCGGTGGTGACCGGCAGCGGTGGGGTCATGCCGTCGAGGATGCTGAGCGCCTGCTCGGCGCGGCCACTGTGGAGCAGGTAATTGAGGTGGTCGTTGGTCCAGTCGGCGCCGATGCGTTGCAGGTCGGCGGCGAGGTGAGCGAGGCTGGCGACCTCTTCTTCGATCGCGACGAAGGCGTGATCGAGGGCCGCAGCCTGGAAATGTTTGTAGCGGAATTCCAGCCACAGATCGACGTCGGCGGCCAGTTCGGCGATGGCGTCGGCGGCGATGCGCCGGGCAGAACGGTAGTTGGCGTGCAGTTCGAGCTCGATCCACACCCAGAGCCGGTAGAGGCTGGCCCGCGCGCGCAGGTGGTCGACCATCGGCAGCAGCTCGCGGATCCGGCGCACCAGTTGCTGTTGTCGGTCGAGGGCGAGCGTCGGCATGTGGCGCCAGTAGAACACCGGCAGCAGGCACGCCTCGAGGTCAGCGGGCAGGCCCGGGCTCATCAGGGCCTGGTCGATGATCGCCGGGTCGAGTTCGGCGATGGTTCCGCTGCGGTGTGCGTGCAGATAGGCGAGCAGGGCGCTGCCGGCCCGGTGCAGGGTGCTGTCGCGAGCGACTCCGGCGCAGAGCGCGGCCAGGTGCTCCTGACGGCTGTGGCCGAAGGCCACGACCATGCCGGCGACCGTGGCGGCCTCGCCGTGCTGCCCGTTCGCGGTGGTCATGGCTGCCCTCCGGCGGTGCGATCGGCGTGGCGATAGGCCACCGCGCGTCCGGCGCGGTCGTGGTCGGCGATCAGAATCCCAGCCGCGACCAAGGCGCGCAGGTCGCGGGCCGCGGTGTGGGGCGCGCAGCCGAGCTGGTCGACCACGTTCTTGCGCGTGATGCGCGGGTGGCGGCTGGCGAGTTCGGCGATACGCGCCTGGCGGCGGTCGGCCGCGGTGCCGAGCAGCAGGCCATCCGGGGCGATGGACGGCGCGCCGGCTGGCGCCGTGGATTCGGTGGGAGGGGGTGCCGCCGCTGGTGCGGCGGGCGGTGGGCGCGTTGCGCGCCGGCTGCCGGAGGGCGTCGCCGCGCC
>JBEPXK010000633.1:0-2695 GCA_041641915.1 Planctomycetota bacterium | reverse complement strand
TGGCTGTGGCGGACGGCCTGCCGTCCGGATACGGGGTGATGGCGCTGCCCGGGAGCCGATCGAAACCCGGGGTCGTGGGACGGTCCCGATCGGAGCCTCAAGCGCCGCACGGCCGAGCGCGCCCGCCACGCCACCGGCTCGCCAGCCCCCTGCCGGTCCGCGCTTCAGGCCTCGTCCGGGCTCGCGGTGCGGCCGCTGCGGCGGCGACGGTTCTGGCGGCGCACCGATTCGGTGCCGCCCACCGCGACGATCACCGCGCCGAGGGCGGCGGCCAGGGGTTCGATGTGTTCCTGGGCGCTGGCATCGCCGGCCACGGCGATGACGTCGTTGTTGCCCCAACGGTAGTCGAAGGTGACCACCGGGGTCAGGCCGGGCTTGGTCCGTGCCCGCGTGCTGCTGACGCAGCAGATCGAGGGCAGGTGCCCGATGACGTAGAGCCACTGCTCGTAGGCGATGGGGCCACCATCCGGACGCTTGAGCACGCGTCGCCAACCATGTCCTGCCATTTCCATCGCAGCGATGGTGATAGCGCGCCGCGGCCGGGCAGCAAGCGTTCTGGGCACAGGTCTGTTACGGCTGCGCCGTGCGCGAGCCGCTCGCATGGGCGGTGCGGGCATACCGGCCTTGCGTCCCACCACGGCGCGCGTTCACATGCGCTCGCGCCGCAGGCGCTGACGGGAGGCCCCATGGACGACCTGACCCTGACGCAGACCACCTGGCGCGGCCAGGACGCCTGGTTGATCGCCGGCCCCGGTCTCGAACTGGTGGTGAGTGTCATCGGCGCGCAATTGGCGGCGATCCGTACCCCTGGCGAGGAACTCAACCCGCTGTGGCAGCCGCCCTGGCCGGCCTGCGCACCGGACGAGGGCGCCGCTCGTAGCCAGACCTATGGCGAGGACGGCCCCACCGCCGCGCTGCTGGCGAACATCGTCGGGCACAACCCCTGCATCGATCGCTTCGGGCCACCGCATGCCGGCGAGGACCGCCCGCCGCACGGCGAGGCTGGCGCAGTCGCGTGGACGGTGAGCGTTGCCGGCCCCGAACGCGTGTTGCTCGAAGCCGACCTGCCCACCGCGGGGCTTCACCTCGCGCGCTCGATCGCGCTCGATGGCGCAACCGCCGCGGTGCACACGGTAGTCCGCCATGACGGCGACGCCCCGCGGGAGATCGAATGGGCCGAGCACGCTACGCTCGGTCCGCCGTTCATCGACGACGCCGATTTCAGCGCCGGCATCGACGGCGCGTGGATCTGGTCCGGCGAGCCGCGCGCGACCTGGCGGTTCCCCGCGGCCACCGACGAAGGCCCGGTCGATCCGGCCGAGGCGCTGGCGATGCCCGCGCCCGACGCGCCACCGTGTGGGGATATCATCACCACCCGGGTGACCGACGGTCTGTTCCGCGTGGCCAACGCCGCTTTGGGCCGCGAGCTGATCTACCGGTGGGACGCCGAGGCCTTCCCCTGGCTGTGCCTGTGGACACAACACCGCAGCCGCGATGGCAAGCCGTGGAACGGTGCGACCCGGGCTCGGGGGATGGAATTCGCGACCAAGCCTTTCCCCGACGGGTTGCCGTCATCGCAGCGCGGCCGTGAATTCCACAACCGCCCGACCGTGTGCATGGTTCCGCCAGGCGCGGGACTCGAGAAGACCTTCACCATCACCTGGGCCCGGCTCGGATAGCGCCCGCTACCCGCTGGCGTTGAGGCGGTAGATCCGCGCCAGGACCTCGGCCAGCGCGGCGTACATCGCCGGCGGGACCTCGGCGTCGAGCTCGAGCACGCCGAGTAGTTTGACCAGGTCGCGGTCCTCCCACAGTGGGACCTGGTGTTCCTGCGCCAGCGCGAGCAGCCGATCGGCGACGCTGCCCTGGCCCTTGGCGATGACGCGCGGCGCGCGCTCGCGGGCCTGGTCGTAGCGCAGGGCCACGGCCTCGCGGCGGGGATCATCCTCAGCGGCCATGCGCGGCCTCCGCCAGCAGGTCGCCGACCCGGATCGACGCGCCGATGCCCAATCGCTCGAGCTCTGCGCGTAGCTCTGCGCGTTCCGCCTCCAGCCGCGCGACGGTGGGGCCGGTGCCCAGCAGCAGGATCGCCATGCTGCCACCGGATACGCCGCTGAAACGGATCGACAGCGGCCCGAGCCGATCGAGTTCCACATCGACCCGGAGGAAGGTGGCGGTGGCGCCGTTGCCGCCCCGCTGGTTGGCCACCGCCAGGCGTGCGGGGGTCGGCTGACCCTGGTGCATCAGCGGCAGCGGCAGGACCAGGTCATAATCGGCCAGCTGGGACGGCGGGAGCACCGTCTGGGCCAGCGCGCGTTCGCCGCCCTGGGCCAGTGCCTCCGCCCGTGGCAATGCCTGGTCGCCGTGGCCTTCGAGCTCGCGGATGGTGGTGGCGAGCTGCTGCACCAACGATGCAGCCGGTGACGGTGGCGGCGGTGTGGCGGACGGCTCCGCGCTGCGCGACTGCTCCGCTGCGGCGTTCGCCGTCGGGTCGAGCGGCGGGGCCGGATCGCTCGCCGGGCGCAGGCCGGCGAGTTCCAAGGCGGCACGCGCCGCCGCCAGGCCGCCGCTACCGGGGTCGGGCAGCAGTACGGCGGCTCCCGGCAGGAACGCAGCGGGGGGGGCGTTGGCGTTCGCTGCCGGTGCCTGTGTCGGGGCGGCAGAGGCAGACGGTGGCGCGGTGGCCGCACCGGCT
>JBEPXK010000632.1:0-2699 GCA_041641915.1 Planctomycetota bacterium | reverse complement strand
GCGCGGACCATAGAGCCGGTTCGTTGCGCAACGCGTCGACATAGTCGTCGCAGGTGCCGTCGACGCTGGCGTTCTCGGGCGCGATGAGCCGGATCGCGTTGTAGGGCGCACCGGCGTCCTGCAGGCCAGAGCGTAGCGCGGCGAGCGCGAGCTTCAGCTGTACGGGGCTGAACTTGATCGCCGAACTCGGTTCGTTCTGGACGCCGGTGACGTCGATCAGCAGCCCCGCTTCGGTGTGCAATGCGACGATCAGATCTGCGAGGTCCTCGCCGTAGCGGGTGGCGCTGGCATCATCCTTGATCTCCGCGTTCTCCCACGGCTGGCTGTCGGGATTCTTGCGCAGATAGGCAGGGATGCCGGCCGGAGCCAGCAGCACCGTGTCGCAGCCGGCGGCTCGGGCCTCGGCAAGATAGCCGCTGGTGAGGAACTTCCGCTCGAAGCTGCTCAGGTCGAAGCTGCCCTCGGCGGGGATCAGATACGGCAGCGAGGCCCACAGGCGGATGATGCGCGCGTTGGCCTGCTGCCACAGCAGGTCGGCCATCTGGTTCCGCGTCGCCGCGCTGAGATCCTTGTAGTCCGGGTTGCCGCCGTTGGAGGCGCTCACGCCCAGACCGACAAAGCGATGCCCCGAATCGGGGCCGAGCGTGACCGTGCCGTGGTGCACGGGGACCTCGCCGGCAGACAACGGGAACAGACAGAGCAGACAGACGATGGCGCGCAGCATGGCGACTCCAGGGCGGGGGACAGGGGCTCGGGGCGACGGGCGCCGCCGCCTATCGATGATTGACCCGAACAGGCGATCAGGTGACCGCCAATCCGTGTACGCGCCAGCCCAGTGGAGGGTGGCTCACCGGTCGGTCTTCAGAACCCCGGCGGCAGCGACGGTTCGACCGGTGGGGGTGCGGCGGGCGGGGGTACTGGCGGCGATGGCGGCGCGGGGGGTGGCGGCGAGCGGGTCTGCGCGAGCAGCCACTGCCAGGTCGTTGCCCGGGCGAACCAGGCCGCGCCGGAGGCGTGATCCTCGCCGGCGACCAGGGTGAAGCCGATCCTGCCGACCGGTGGAGCCGGCGACGGCGTCCAACGCCAGCCCAGGCCGGGGATGTGGTCGGCGCGGTGGTCGCGCACGAAGGGTCGTGGCATGCTGGCGTAGAGATCGCGTTGCGGCGCTCCATGGCGGGCGCGGACCACCGCCTCGCACCAGCGGCGGCTGTTGCGCCAATTGACCTGTTCGTCCTCGAGCGCGTGGATCGCCCAGATCGCGACCCCGGGCAGGGCCGGGTCCTGTGCCGGCGCATCGGTGGCGGTGCCAGCGACCAGCAGCGCCCGGACGCGTTCCGGCGCCTGGCGTGCGAGGTCCCAGCAAGCGCTCGCCCCGCTGCTGTAGCCGCAGAGCACGATGCGCTGCGGATCGATCGGGTAGCGCGCGCAGAGGTGGTCGATCAGACCCGCGACACCATCCGGATGCCACCAGCCGCTGGAGGACTGCGGCAGGACGGTGATCAGCTCCTTGGCTGGGAAGGCCGGATCGGCAGTGGCCAGCAAGCGCCCCGGGCCGCGCGCTTCGACGCGCGTCAGATCGGCCTCGCCATCGCCCTTCTCGCCGACGCCGTGGAGCACCAGGAGCAAGGGCAGGCGTCGATGGGCATGATCGGCGGGCAGATAGGCGATATACCCGTGCGCGGTACCGGACGCCGCCCGTGGCACCACGCGCCTGAGCGGCGCTCGTGCCGCTGGCAGACCCGTCGCCGCGGTGGGCGGCGGTGGAGCGGCGGGGCGCAGCAGCAGCCAGGCGAGCAGGCCGCCGAGCGCGACCAGCAGGATGGCGAGCACGGTCGGCCACCGCCCGGAACCGCTGGAATCGAGGTTGTCGCCGCCCACGTCGAGCGCGACCAGCTCGTTGTGCAACCGATCGAGCAACGCCTGCGCCGGTTCGCGGCCGTAACGGCCGTAGTCCACGAGCAGAGCCTCGAGCGCCGCGTCGTGCCCGCTCATCGCTGGCATTCCCGCGCCCGACGCAGCCGTTCGTCGATGCACGCGGCCAGGCGATCGCGCCCCCGTTGCAGGCGCTTCTTGATCGCGGCCTGCGAGCAACCGAGCGCCGCAGCGATGGCCGCCACGCTCTCGCCCAGGGTGTAGAACCGGTGCACGCTCTCCCGCAGCTGCGCGCTGAGGGTATGCAGGCAGTCGTGCAACGCATCGAGCGGGCTGTAATGCCTATCGTAGCGCATCCACGCGGAGAGCGCCGAATCGACCCCGGCGAGCGTATCCTCGTCCAGGGGCGCGAACCGGCGCGCGCGGCGCCACTCCAGCGTCTTGAAACGGACAATCCCGCGCAGCCAGGCCCCAAAATCCCCATCGGGGCGAAAGTCCTCCCGCCGCAGATAGGCGGTCACACAAGCCTCCTGCACAATGTCCTCGGCCGACCCGCCACCCAACGCGCGGGCATAGACCAACAACATCCGATGCTCCACGGCCACCCGCCGCTCAAACTCCGCCAGATCCATCCGACCCGCCACCCGACGCTCCTCACCCCAAGGGTGCACCCATCCTGCTATTGTCCTCCGGCCAGGAAAAGGTGACGCTTCCTTCAGAGGGGGCGCTGCCCCCTCGCGCCTTCGGCGCACCCCAGCTGCGCTTGCTCCTCGCTTCGCTGCGGGGCTGCGCTTGCGCTACGTCGGCCCGGTGGCCCCACCGGGGCC
>JBEPXK010000631.1:0-2701 GCA_041641915.1 Planctomycetota bacterium | reverse complement strand
GGCGGGCGATGCGTCGGTCGTAGGGGGTGATCAACTTGCGGTGCCAGCGGGCGGTCCCGGCCACGCGCGGATCATCGGCGATGAAATTGCCGTATCCGGCGTTGCGCAGCACCCGGGCGTTCTCCAGCTGCAGCCGCAGCGCATAACCGGCGTAACCGGGGCATTCCCAGCCGACGCCGTCCGGGGCCAGCAATACCCGATCGAGATCGCCGGCGAAATTGCGCCTACCGAAAGCCAACCAGTCCGCGGCGTGGGGGTGGTCGGGCATGCTCGCGCCAGCGAACACCGCGGCGATGTACTTGTCGGTATGGAAATTCGGATTGCCCGGGCTCCAACCGTTCTCCCACCCGGGCCAGGCGTCGAGATCGCTGTAGATGTACCCGATCGCCGCGGTGCCGGCGCCGCCGAAAGGCTCGTCGACGGTGAACAGATCGGCCGGTGGGAAACGGCGGTTGACCATCCGCCGGTTGCCGTAGTTGGTCGGATTGGTGCTATCGTCCTGGTAGCGCTTGAAGTAGCGGCTGGCCGAGGGACCGCCCGGCGGCTTGACCCGCTCCCCGCGGATCAGCGCGACCAGCTTGGCGTCGAGGCCGCCGGTCTCGCGCTCCAGTTGCTTGACCCGCTTGCGCGCGGCCTTGTAGCCTGGCGCGCCCTTGTCCAGCGCGGCGAGCTCCTCCCGGGCCTGCACCAGTTCCCTTTCCGCCGCATCGGCGCGTTCCTGCCAATGTGCAATCGCGCGCATCGCCGGGGTGTCGCGGCCCGCGGCATGGTCGGCACGGAGCTGTTCGAGCCGCTCCCGGCTCATCAGGATGTGCGGGCCGCGGGCGGCGGGATCGCGATCCCATTCGAGGATGTAGCTGTTGATCAATGCGGTGAGCGTCCAATCGCTGTGGCGCCGGATCAGGGCGTCGGCCTTGCCGGTGCTATCAAAACGGCGGCGCTCGCCGGTAACGATCGCGTAGCAGCGCTGGCCGTACCAGCGCTGACCGAGCGGCCCGTCGGCGCGCCCACCGCCGTCGCGCAGCGGGAAGGCGAAGCCGCGCCACGGCCCGTCCATCCGCACGACCACCTCCGCGCGATAGGGGCCGACCCACTTCGACGGATAGGCGGCAACGATGCCGTAGCACGGCACCCTGCGGTCCTCGCCCGATTCGCCGCCGGCAGTGAGAAATACCTCCTGGGCGCCAGCGCCGCCCTGGTGCCATCGCGGCCGCAGGCGGGCGAAAGGGCGACCCCGCTGGACCGACCGCGGTTCGGCCGGCAGGATGTGCTGGCGGTCATTGCCGCCGAAACGATCGTACTCGAACCACCGCGTCCACATCACGGTATCGATGGCTACCGGGCCGTCGTCGTCCGCCGGCACCACCCCGGCTGGTACAGCGTCGCGTTCGAGCCGACCGTAGGCGATGCGGTAGCCGTGATGCGGGTCCTCGCCCCTGGGCGCGGGCAGGCGGTAGCGTTCCACCACCTCGGCCCAGGGATCGCCGGCGACGAAGCGCAGCACGACCTCGTAGTGCCGGGTGCGGGCGGGAACGTGCTCCCGCCGCTGAACGCCGGCGACGTCGAAATGGGTCCGCTTGCTCGCCGCCAACGGCAGAGCCGCGACCGTTCCCTGTTCGCTCGCGTCGGCGAAGGTGTAGGTGATGTGCAAGTCGACATAGACGGGGCCCTGGGCCAGCACCCGGGTGTGCACGTCCGCGACCAGCGCATCGCCCTGTGACCAGGCGATGCCATCCCAGGTCGTGGTCCCCGCGACCCGGCTGCCGCCGTACCAGTGCGGCAGCTCGGCGAAGGCAACCGGCTGCTCGAGGCCGTCGAAGCACCGGACGCGGAAGTCGTAAACGCCGTTGCTGATGGTGTACCAGGTCGCATCGCGGGTCAGAGAGATACCGGGCTGCGCGCTGCCCGGCGCGAAACGCACCGTCAGCTCCTCCGGCGCCTTCTCGCGCTTACCGGCATCGGCGCGCTGTTCGCCGAGCACGGTGGCGATGAACCACGCCCGAGCCACCGCCGCGCCATCGCGCTCGGTCCGCTCCCACTGCACCGGCCGCGGCTCGCCCATGCCGTGCACCACCTGATAGACGCCGTGCTGCTCCGGTGGGAAATCCATCGACACCAGCTCGTGCGGCCAGGACTGACGCAACGGGTTGGGGATGATCCGCTCCAGCGCGGCCTCGCCGGCAACCAGGCCTCCGCCGAGCAACAACCACATGACAAGACTGCGCGACATGGCTCCATCCTCCTGCTGCGCGGAAGCACACCCGTCCGCTCAAAGGCCATCCTGCGGTTCTGTCCCGCTCTGTCGACGGTGAGCCCTGCGTGATGTGAGGTTTCCCTCAGAGGGGGCGCTGCCCCCGCGCGCGCTCACGCGCATCCCAGCTACGCTTGCTCCTCGCTTCGCTGCGGGGCTGCGCTGGCGCTGCGTCGGCCCGGTGGCCCCACCGGGGCCGGCTATCGCTGCGCGATGCCGGCTCCGCCCTACGGCCCATTTTCGGCGGAAAACAGAGCTCTGTCGGCCGATGAGGGCCGACCCGGCCCCCATGACCCCCTCGGCGGAGCGCTGACGCGCGAGCTGCGAGCAGCGAAAAGCGAGCAGCGAAAAGCGAGCAGCGAAAAGCGAGCAGCGAAAAGCGAGCAGCGAAAAGCGAGCAGCGAAAAGCGAGCAGCGAAAAGCGAGCAGCGAAAAGCGAGCAGCGAAAAG
>JBEPXK010000630.1:0-2702 GCA_041641915.1 Planctomycetota bacterium | reverse complement strand
CCGTAGCCGCTGGCCGTGGCGGCCGAGCCATAGAGCCACGCGGGGGTATCGTCGGCAATCGCGATGGTCCCCTTGACGTTGGATGACGAGCGCTTGTAGACAAAACCCCAGCCGTCGCCCACGCGGTTCTCCTGGTCGAACAGCCACACGCGCCCCTGGTCGTCGGTCCGATCGAAATCGTGGGGCACCTTGCCGGCCAGATACTGCATCTTGGGCAGGGTATTGCCGCAGTTGATGCGGATCGGCTGGCCGGGCCGCGGCTGGACATGGATCATCTGCTTGGCGTAATCGTGCGTGAGATAGTGATCGCCGACAAAGACGGCCATGTCGTAGCTGTGCGGTGCCGGGTAGCGATGGACCAGGGTCGGACCGTCGCCGACCGCGTCGAGGGTGCCGCGCTGGTAGCCCTCGGGGAACCACTCGTAGGTCTCGACCCAGTCGTCCTCGTCGTGGGCGCTGACCAGGAAGCCGACCGCCTCGCCGACGCGCGGGGTGGTGGTGCTCACCTCCAGGCCGTCCACCACCGGAACGATGTTGGGGGGATTCATCATCGGTCGGAGCGTGGGGTCGCCACTCTGATAGCGGGCGGTCATCTCCTTGGTGTCCCGCGGCAGGACATCGGCGATGCAGCCGCCTTCGAGCAGGGTGTTGGTGATCTCGCTGTTCGCCGTCAGCCACCAGTAGCCGTAGGCATTGTAGCCCAAAGTGCTATGGCGGCCGAAGAGCACCCGGGTGGCATATTTGTTCAGGGTTTCGCCACAGGACATGGTCAAGGCGAAGGTGACGTTGTTGGGTTTGTCGAGGAATTCGTCCTGGCCCCAGCTGGTGTTGCCATCACTGCCCCCATGGCCGGCTTCGGCGATGGTGTCCATGCCGCGGACGAAGCCCTGGCCGGTGTGGCCGGGGAAATCGTCCAGATCGTAGTAGTTCTCGCTGCCGTAGATCCGGCGCCAGGTCTCCTCGGCGGTGTCCTTGAAGTTCTGGCATGGCGAGGCCACGCGCATGCCAGCGCGATGCGGCACGCGGATGCGTCCGGTGCGGATGGCGTGATTGCGATCGAGATAGCGCCGCACGATGCTCAGCTCACTGCCCAGGTCCTGGGTGTTGCCGGTCTGGATGCGGGCGCACCAGATCTCGAAGGTATTCTCGTCGGCATCCTGGTGCTTGGGAATGAACTCGGACACGTTCAGATCACACAGGCCATTGTCCTCGCAGTTCCATTCCGATCCGGCATACAGGGCCTTGATCTGGAAGAAGTCGCCGACCAGGAAGCAGCCGTGCAGCTTGTCCGGCTGGTTGTAGAGCTGCTTGAGCCGCTGCCAGACCAGCTTGGCGTGGGCGTTGTCGATCGAGGTTGCGGTGTGCGCCTTGGGCCACTCCTCGATCACCAGCTGGTAGCCGGCGTCGGCCATGTCATCCTGCCAACGGGCCAGCTCGAACGACAGATCGTCGTGGATGTTGTCGGTGACGAAGGCGGCGATGCGCCGCGGCTCGGCCGCCGACAGGGCCGTGCCCAGAGCGAGCAGCCACAGACAGATGGGCAGCAGCCTGCGCAGCCGGGCTGAACAGCCGGGAGTCATGGATGATGATCGAAGAACGGGCCTGTTGCGCACCGGGTACTCCTTGAACGTGGTTCACTACACCCCGGACCGATGGTCGGGGTTGGAGCAAATGCGCGATCCGTGCCAGCAACCCGATCGCAAGGCCGAGAAACAGGCGCGCGCTGCTCGCAGACCGGTTTTTGCCCGGTTGGGCCGGGCCGAGTAGCGACTCACACGGCCGGTAAGCGCATCCGGCGGCCGCGCATGATCGGTTGCTTCGCAGCTTGTGCCGACCGCCATGAAGCCTAGCATAGCACAGCAAATGACCTTCGATTGCCCTCCCTTTGCACGCCGATGGCTTCCGAAGACGTAGCCCAACCTGCGGCGTCCGGCGCTGAGCAGCTGCCGGTCCTGATTGGCGAGCACCCGGCCATGCAGGCAGTGCACGCCAGCCTGGCCCGGTTCGCCACCCGTGAGGAACCGGTGCTGATCACCGGCGAAACCGGCACCGGCAAGGAGGTCGTGGCCCGGCAACTACACGCACGCGGCCCGCGCGCCGGGCGCCCCTTCGTCGCCCTCAACTGTGCTGCGCTGAGCGAATCACTGGCCGAGGCCGAGTTGTTCGGCCACGCCCGTGGCGCCTTCACCGGCGCGGTCAAGGCCAACGCCGGCCTGCTGGCCGAAGCCGACGACGGCACCCTCTTGCTCGATGAGATCGACAGCCTCTCGCCGCGCCTGCAGGGCATGCTGTTGCGGGTGATCGAATATGGCGATTACCATCCGCTCGGCGAACGCCGGGCGCGTCGCCTGCGCGCGCGGGTGCTGGCCGCCTGCAACCGGCCGCTGACCCAGGCGCGGGCCGAAGGCAGCTTCCGCAACGACCTGTATTTCCGTCTCCACCGCCTGGCCATCGACCTGCCGCCGCTGCGTGCGCGCGGCGAGGACATCCTGCTGCTGGCGCGGCACTTCCTCGCCACCCTCGGTGGGCCCACGCCACCAGCTCTCGACCCGGCGCTGGAACGTCGCTGGCTGGAGCACCCCTGGGAGGGCAACGTACGCGAGTTGCGCAACGAGGTCGAGTACCTGCTCATGGTCCACGCCGGCGAGACCGTGCTGCGGCCCGCGCACAGTCGCATCGGCGCGGCGACGCCCTCCGGCAGC
>JBEPXK010000629.1:0-2719 GCA_041641915.1 Planctomycetota bacterium | reverse complement strand
GTCTGCAGCCTCTGCCTCCTTGATCGTGTAGCCCAGAGCGGCCCTTCTCGCTGAAGGCGGGGGAAGGGTGACTCGGTGACCCGGTAGTAGATGCTGTGAAAGGGCGTATGGCCTCGCGAGACTTGGCAGCGACCAAGCAACCAACTCGGAGACCATACGCATGGGCCAGGCTACGTCGTCGCTGTCACCTATCGAAGTATCGCTGCTCGGCATCCGCGGGATGCAGGTGGTGTTGGTGTGGGAGTTCGCCGCCGAGCGTCACGTTGTCGTCGAGACACCGGAGAAGGTCGAGCCGTGCCGGGAGTGCGGTCAGCGGGCGGAGTCGGGCGGCCGTCCCACGGTGCAGGTCCGGGATCTGCCGGCGGCGGGCAAGGCCACGAGGCTGGTGTGGCGTAAGCGGGAGTGGCGCTGCCGCGACTGTGGCCGGTCGTGGCGCGAGACCCATCCCGAGATCCCGCCCCGGGCGGTGCTGACCCGGCGCGCCCGTCGAGAGGCTGCCCGGCAGGTCGGTGAGTTGGGCCGGGCGGTCGCGGCGGTCGCCCGCGACTACGGCGTGGGCTGGCAGACGGTGATGCGGGCGGTCGATGACGAGGCCGCCCGCCGGTTCGCCGACCAGGGCCTGTTCACGGTCCAGACCCGGCCGTGTGTGGCGCTGGGGGTCGACGAGAAGGTGATGAACCGCGCCCACCGGGGCCGGCGCCGCAGCTACGTCACCGTGCTCGTCGATCTGGTGCGAGGCCGCCCGATCGAGATCGTGCCAGGACGCTCCAAACAGGCGCTACGGGGCTGGTTAGCGGCCCAGACGCCGTCGTGGCGGGCCGGGGTCAGGATCGTCACGCTCGACCCGGCCGCGCCCTACCGCGCCGCGCTGGTCGACCCCGACGTCGGACTGCCCAACGCCCAGCTTGTGCTGGACAGATTTCACGCCGAGAAGCTGGCCGGGGCCGCGATCGACGACGTCCGCCGGCGGGTACAAAACGACACGTTGGGCCACCGCGGCCGCAAAGGAGACCCGTTGTACCGCATCCGCAAGCTCCTGCTGATGGCCCGCGAACGGCTCGACACCACCGCCTTCGCGCGGCTCGAGACCGCCCTGGCGGACGGCGACCCCGCCGGCGAGGTCCGCTGCGCCTGGGTCGCCAAGGAACTCCTCAGAAACACTTACAGGTCCCCTGACATCTGGCACGCCCGGCTCGCCATGGCCGAGCTGTTCGAGTGGGCCGCCGAAGTCGACGTCCCCGAAGTCACCCGACTGGCCCGCACCATCGACCGGTGGCACACCGAACTGCTCGCCTATTTCCGCACCGACCGGGCATCAAACGGACCCGTCGAGGCCGTGAATGGCGAGATCGAACAAGTCGACCGGACCGCCCGTGGTTTCCGCAACTTCAACAATTACCGCACCCGGATGCTACTGAAAACAGCGGTCGACTGGCATACTCCTCCTACGCCAAGACTCCGAGGCCGCAACGCCCCCACCGGCGTCGCCGCCCCCGCGTTCATCGCGTAGGCCCCCATAACCGTGGTCGCGTAGCCTGAAGAAAGCACCGAGGGTGGCACCTGCGGGCAGCAGTCGCGGAAAACCGTTGCGATGCTGCGACTAGTGGTCCGTCGCCGATTTGGTGGAGTGGTTGAGGGCGGCGCGACCGCGGTTGACCTTGGCAATAATCTCTTCTGCGGTCTTGTGCCAGATGAACGGTTTGGGGTTGTCGTTCCAGTGCGCGACCCAGTGCTGCATGTCGTCGATGAGTTGTGCGACGCTGGTGAACACGCCGCGCCGCAGCCGCTTGTCGGTCAACTCCTTGAACCACCGCTCCACCAAGTTCAACCATGACGCCGACGTCGGGGTGAAATGGAGGTGGAACCTCTTACGGCGAGGGTGGGCGAGCCACTTGACGACCTCGGCGTGCTTGTGCACTGCCAGGTTGTCGAGCACCAGGTGCACGTCGAGGTCTTTGGGGACCTGGCGGTCGATCAGCTTGAGGAACGCCAGGAAGTCCTTGTGGGTGTGACGCGGGCGGTAGTCGGTCAGCACCTGCCCGGTGGCCACGTCCAGGGCGGCGAACAGATCGATGGTGCCGTTGCGTTTGTAGTCGTGGGTCATGGTGCCGGCGCGGCCAGGCTTCATCGGCAGTGACGGCTGGGTGCGGTCCAGCGCCTGCGTTTGGGTTTTCTCGTCCACACAGAGCACGACCGCGCGTTGTGGCGGGTCGAGGTACAGCCCGACGATGTCGACCAGCTTGGCCTCGAAGTTGGGGTCGTTGGACAGCTTGAACACCGCAACCCGCCACGGCTGCAGATTGCGGGCCTTCCAGATCCGCGCCACGGTGTCCTTGGCGACCCCATGGCGGTCCGCCAACGACCGTGTCGTCCAGTGCGTCGCGCCGTCCGGCGGGCGGGTATGCAGCGTGTCGTGCACGATCGCCGCTACGACGTCGTCGGCCACCGACGGTTTGCGACCCCGGCCGGACGCGATCCTCCCTACCCCCTCGACGCCCGATTGCGCGAACCGGGCTCGCCAACGCCGCACCGTGTTCGGGGTGGTCCTACACCGCCGCGCGATCTCTTCGTTGGCGACCCCGTCCGCAGCCAGCAACAACGCTTGAGCTTGCACCACCTTGCGGTGAGGCGCTGACGTCGACCGCGCCAGCACCTCCAACTGTTCACGCGCGCCGTCGGAAACCGGCATAGCGGGAGCGATTTCGAGTGGCATGCGGCA
>JBEPXK010000628.1:0-2719 GCA_041641915.1 Planctomycetota bacterium | reverse complement strand
ATGGGGGCCGGGCCCGGCCCCCATCGGCCGACAGAGCCCTGTTTTCCGCCGAAAATGGGCCGCAGGCCCGGCGGAAACGCCAGCGAAGCTGGCGAAGGGCGACCGAGGCTGTGGGGGTATGCGCCGAAGGCGCGAGGGGGCAGCGCCCCCTCTGAAGGAAGCCTCAGGTGTGACCACATGGGCCGGTCGCTGAGTCGCCGCATCGCCCGACTCGCTGGCGGGACATGGTCCCGCTACTCGCTACTCGCTACTCGCTACTCGCTGTTCGCTACTCGCTACTCGCCGCTCGCTGCTCGCTACTCGCTGCTCGCTACTCGCCGCTCGCTGCTCGCTGCTCGCGTTGCCCACACGAAACGTCGAGGAGCCGAAAAGGGCAGGCCTGGCTCATCCCCCCATCAGGCTGCCGGCCAGCACCACGATCAGATTGTAGACCGCGTGGGCCATGACCGGCGCGACCAGCCAGTCGCGCCGGCGGGCCAGCATGGCGGTGGCCAGGCCGAGCAGGAACACCGGGACCATGGCTGGCGGCGGATGGACGATGGCGAACAGCACCGCGCAGCCGACGACCGCGCCTGCCGGCCGCAGGCTCGCCTCCAGGCCGCGCAGCAGCACGCCGCGGAACAGGAACTCCTCGCTCAACGGGGCGGCGACCACCGCGAGCGCGAGCATCCAGGGCAGCGGCAGCGAGACGGCAGCCTGCGGTGGGCGCCACCCGGCATGCGCGAGCAGCCAGATCCAGCCGAGCCCGGCCGCTCCGAGCAGGAGACCGACCCCGGCACCCAGCACGGCGTCACGCCAGAGCGAACGCGCACCCGGCGCGCGCAGGCGGCAGACCCGCGCCCAATCCGCCAGCCGCCGGCGCCGGAAGATGACGATGCAGCCGAGTGCGACCAGGATCCCGGCGATGGCGAAGCCGATGGTCACAGCGGCGTGCGCGCTCGTTCCGACCGCCATCAGGATCGCGACCGCCACCGCCTGGGCGGCGAAAAAACACCACAATGCGCTCATCGCACCGAGCAGGTCGATGCGGTACGGCGGCGCCTCGGTCGGGTCGAGCAACCAACGCTCGCGCTCGCCGAAGCGCTGCCAGGCGCCGTAGGCCAAGGCGGCGACGATCACCAGATTGACCGCCAGGGCCCAGGGCGCTGCGTACAGCGCCGCGATCTGCGCCGCCAATACCAGCATCAAAGCATACATCAGGCTGATCGAAACCGCGCGATTGGGACGGACGTCGAAGGGGTCCGTGCCCAGCGCCCCGGCCGGGACGCACAGCGCCACGTAACTCACGATCGCCGCCACGCCGTAGAGGCCGTACCAGGCGAGCCGGGGATCGGGAAACCACCATGCCACCGCCAGCAGACCGACGACGAGATAGAGCAAGCCGCAGGCCGACCAGAGGACGGTCTTGGCGCGCAGCTGACGCGCGAGCGAGCGCGGCTGCGCGGCCAACAACCAGAGCTGGCTGCGCTCCAGCTGCAACGACTGCGGCGCGATGACCAGGACCAGATACAACCCGGCGCCAAGACAGACCGCACCGAGATGGCGCACATCGCCACCGCGCGCCAGGCCGCCGCGTAGATGGGTGATCAGATTCATGGCCACGACCACCGCCGGGACCACGAACACCTGCATCAGCAGCCGCGGATCGCGCAGCAGCAGCAGCCGGTCCTTGCGTCCCGGGCCGATGCCGGCCCAGCTGCGCTGCGCCTGTCGGCGTCGCGACCCGCCCAACGCCGCGTCGGCATCCACCGGGATCAGATAGCGCCCCAGTGCGCGGGTGCCCCACCACCCGGCCAGCAGACCCGCGGCCACGGTGCCACCGGCCGCGGCCCAGAGCAGCGGCGCGTCGACCTCCAGGACCAGCGCGCGTACGACCTGCGCCACCGGATACAGCGCCGGTGCAATCGCCTCGGCCGCGCCGTGGTACCATTGTGGCAGCAGAGACAGGTTCGCCACGGTGATCAGGCCGAGGAACACCAGCATCCCCCCGAGCGTGGCCGCCGCCTGCCCCCAACGGCGCGCGACCGGGGGCCAGCGCCGCAGCGCGGCTTCGCCCCAGGAGCGCAGGCCCGCCTGCACCAGGCCGAAGCCGATGATCGCGGCCATCATGGTCGGCCAGACCGTCGGCCCGCGGTGACCGAACAATGCCGTCACCACCAGGAAGGGCACCGCGACCAGCCAATACCACGGATGTAGCAACCAGTAACGCAGGAGCGCGGCCAGGGCGAGGGTGCGCGTGCGCACCGGCTGGGCGAGAAAGAAGCGGTCCGGGTCCTGTTGGGCCGCGATGTCGCGGTTCTGCAGACCGAGCCCGGTCAGCACGCAGACCGCCAACACGGCCAGCACCGCCAGAGCCAGACGCGTCGCCGCGCCGGTAGACAGCGCGGTGCGTCGGCGGGCGAACTGCCACACCGGATCCGGACCCTCGACCGCGAAGGCCCCCTCGCCGTGTTCGCGGTAGGTGGCGAACAGGCGTTCGAGCTTCGCCTCCTGCTCGGCCCGGTCCAACTCGTCCCAGCCCATCTCCTGGAGCAGGGAGCGACACTGGACCGCATCCATGTCGATCGGCCGGTCTGTCTGCAGCTCAGGAACAAGGGGGTGCGAATGGGGCGTCGGCGCACGAATGCGGCGCATGGCCTGGTGCGAAACCACGTAGGCGGGATCGTCGGGTTGAACGACCAGACTCACGAAGCGGACACTGATGAAGCCCGACTGGAAG
>JBEPXK010000627.1:0-2721 GCA_041641915.1 Planctomycetota bacterium | reverse complement strand
GGGGGGGGCTGTTGCGGGGCGATGGGCCTCGCGGTCCGGGGTTCGCTCGTGGGTGTCCGGCCCTGCGGGCGGGTTCGGGGCCTCGCCCGCAGGGCCCGCTCCGGTGTCTGACACAAGGCGGAAGCGCCGCTTCGCCGGAGCTCTTGGGGGGTCAGGGAGCAGAGTCGGTATACAGCGCGCGGATCTGCTCCGCGGAGAGGGCCGCAGCGTAGAGTCGCACTTCGTCGATGACCCCGACGAGGTTGTTGCCGATACGGGCGTTGTTCGCGAGGTCGGGCAGGTGGTCCCAGGTTGCGGCGACCTCGCCACGCAGCTCGCCGTCGATGTACCAGCGCAGATGACCATCACCCCAGCTGGCCGCGACGTGCATCCACACCGTGCGCCGCTCGGTTGGCAGGTAGAGCTGGTGGGTTGCGCCATCGCCCAGCATGACGCGCAGACCCCAGCGTTCGGGCCCGTGCGCCGGACGACCGATCTCGATGCCCTGGCGGGTATCCCAATCGGCCTTCGTATAGAGCTCGATCGGGAAGGCCGGGACCAGCGCTTCGTGCTCCGGCAACGGTATGGTCGGTTTGAGCCACAGGCAGAAGGTGCCCCGATCCGGTGTCAGGTCGTCGGCATCGCTCACCTGGAGCACGCGGCCGATGGCGCAGGCCAGGCCCCGGCCCCGGACGCCCGTGGCGTCCTCCGGGACGCGCGTCACCCACACCCGATGCCCGCGCCCCGAGCGGTCGACGACATCGCGCCCGTCGCGCTGCTCGAAGTCGAGATACAACACCGGCGGCGGGAGCGGTGCGACGCCCGAGCGTCGCGAGGCACCGGAGCCGACGATCATTCCGGTGCCATCGCCTTCGCGCGCCCGCACCCGGCCCGCTTGCACCGTGAGGTGGCTCCAATCATCGGTGACCCGGACGGTGAAACGGGTGCCGAGCACCTCGTAGTCGGCGTGGGGTGTGGCGATGATCAGCGGGTGTCCGGGCGGACGCGGCGGCACCTCGGCGTCGAGACGACCGCGCTCCAGGCGCAGTCCATCCGGCCGCAGTGTGGCCCGGGCGCTCTCGGTGAGCGTCAGCCGCGCTCCGGCCGCATCCAAAAGGACGACCGACGCCTCGGCAGCAACCACCAGCGACTCACTCGCAGCCACCGGGCGGCCGGCCTCGGCAGCCTGCCCGTCGTGATGAACCGGCCCGCGCACTGCGGTCACCGTGCCCCAGGCGGCCGCGGCAGGTGTGCGTGTCGGACGAAGCGCCATCAGGCTGCCGACCGCGATCAGCAGCGCCGCGGCCATGGTCACGGTGACGATCAGCGCCCGTCGCACCCGGCGCCGGCGCTTCAGGATCCGGCACACCGCCGCCGCACAGTCGCGCGGCGGCGCGTGCATGGCGCGAAGCCGGGCATGCATCCGATATTGGCTCGCCAGCATAGCGCGCGCGGCCGGGTCGTCGGCGAGTAGGCGATCCAGATGGCGCTCGGCCGCGAGCGCCTCCTCGTGCGAGCCTGAGCAGAAGTCCTCGATCACTGCTGCGACCTTGGGCGCGCTCATCGCACGGTCTCCTCGCCAGCGAGGTGGTGACGGATGCAGCGGCCGAGGGCCTTGCGCGCCTCGTGCAGCTGCCGCTTGATGCTGCCGACCGGTCGCGCCATCGCGTCAGCGATGGCCGCCACCGGGCGGCCCTCCGCGTAGTGCTCGCGGATGACCCGGGCCGGCGCTTCCCCGAGCCGGGCGAGACAGCGACGCAGGGCCTGCAGCTCCCGGTCGTCGGCCGCTGTATCTCCGAGTGCCGCATCCTCGAGGGCTTGGCGGGTGGCGCCGAGCGGGACGGTACGCTGGCGTCGTTGCGTGCGGATCGCGTTGCGCAGGCAGTTGTGCGCGATGCCGGTCAGCCAGGTCGCGAAGGCGCTGCGCCCGTCAAAGACGCCCAGGCGGGTGAACGCGGTCAGAAGGGAATGTTGCAGAACATCGTCGACGTCGATTCCGGGCGGGGACCGGGCGATGAGCCAGCGATGCACCGCGTCCTGGTGGCGACGGATCAGCGTCTCGAAGGCCGACAAGTCGCCGCCGCGCGCGCGACGGATCACCGCGCGTTCATCGCATCGCTTCGTCGCAGGCTCCTCGAGTCCCATACTGGTGAGTGTCCGCTGCGCGCGATCGGTTCGCAAGCATTCCCGCTCGATGCTGCCGACGCCCGTGCGAGCAGGCACGGCGTCCACGCCCGAGACCAGCGCGCACACCGGCGTCCAACGCCGCATCGAGTCCCGCCAAGCCTACCGCAAGGCCACCGCCTTGTGCGAACAGGTCGAACACCGCGCCGGGAACCCGCCGGCCGACGCTATCGATCCGCAATCATTGGCGCAGGCGCAGGACGACGCGGCCTACGCCGCGCACAGCGGCGACGGGCACATGGTGGTCTACCTGACCCGCGGCGAGTCGACCGCCTGCCCGCACGCCGCGGGACGCCGCTGCACCTGGATCGCTCCCACCGTCGGCGCGATGATCGGCGAAGCGACCGTCGCCGCCGACGATCCGGTCCTACGCCCGCCACTCACCGGACCCTTGCTGGCGGTGCTCGCACCGGCGTGAGCGCGCCGGCCAAGGCGGGGCTCGGCGGGGCTCGGCGGGGCTCCGCCCGCAACCCAAAATTGCAATGGTGGGGGCTCCTCAGCCGCCATCCCGGCTCGCCTGCGCCGCACGACGCCATGCGCCGGGCGTGGTGCCATGGC
>JBEPXK010000626.1:0-2723 GCA_041641915.1 Planctomycetota bacterium | reverse complement strand
CAAGGCAGAACAGGTGATCACCGAGCTCGAGCAGACCCACCAGCAGGCGGAAGACCGAGCCCGCGAACTATGGCAGCAGGCCAAGCAGACCGGCAAGGCAGCGACCCAGACCGCGACCGAGGTCAGCGCCGACGCTGCCTGGCTGCCTGGTGGGTCTTCTTCGCCCTGGCCCTGAGTGTGGCCGTCAGCGTGGGTGATGGCGCGCTCGGCACCCGGCAAGCCGGCTCCACGGTCGATCTGCCGCAGACCCGCGAACCGAGCGAACCCCAGCAACCGCCGCACCAACAGCAGACCTGAGCATCCGGCGGCTGCGCAACACTCCACCTCGGCGCTACAGCCGGGGTGGAGTTGGTCGCTGGCTGGTCGATAGTCGCGCGCGGTTCGTGATCGCGCGCGTTGTCAAGTTCACGAACGCTCGCCGTGCGTGGCGCGGCGGTGATGGTTCCGCTCACTCGGGCCGGCGAACCATCTGCGCAACAACTACAACCGGTGCAGCTCCAGCGTCTTCTCGAACCAGTCGAAGCGGTACGCGACGCGCTCGACCTCGAAAGCCACCTCCCAGCCCTGCCGGGCGTGCTCGAGGTGCAGATGGTCGATCCGGGGCACCGGCGCGCCTTCCTCCACCGGTACCAGCACGGTGGCGTAGACGCGCGTCTCCGAGCCGCGGCCCTCGTCGGCGAAGATCACCCGGGTCGACGGCTGTTCCTGGTCGAGCACCTGCGAGACCCGCGCCGCCTCCTTGCGTGCGGTGAGGTTCGGCGTGGTGAACAGCGCCACCCGCACCCCCTCATCGGTGCTGATCAGACCGCTGCCGTGCTCGATCCCGGCCACGCCGGCCGCATTGACGTTGTAATTCAGGTGCACCGCCTGGGTCGGTTCCAGGCCCGAGACCCGGTCGAACACCACCACGAAGCGCTGATCGATGATCGCCAGCAGCCGATGATGGATCGCCGGAGCGTAATTCTCGTGCATCCCCTCGACCGCCAGCAACGAGGGGGTCTGCTCCACGCGCAGGATCCGCCCCTTCTTCTGCGGCCCGAAGCCGAAGGTGCTCTTGTAGGCGAAGGGATCGGCGCCGTCGATGGTCAGCGTGTTGTGCCAGGCGGCCGACTTGAACCGGTAACGCTCGTCGCATTCGCGATAGGTGAACCGGCCGGGGTCGACCACCAGCGGCTTGCCCAGCGCGGTGAAATCGAAGGCGAGCGGGTCGATGTGGGCGTGGCCGTTGTTGACCGGGCTGCGCGCAGCGAAGAACAACGAGAGATCGCGGCGCTTCCACCCGGTGCGCAAAGCGACCTGCTTGAGCTCGCCCTGCCACGAGAGCAGCGGCGGGTGCTCGTGCTGCTGCACGCCCTGCTGGATGATATCGAGCACCACCTCCATGTCCTCGACGTGGCGCAGGCAGCGCAGGGTGACGAAGCGCATGAAGCCCTGGCCGACAAAATCGGTGATCAGCCGCAGTTCCACGTCGCGGTGCAAGGCCAGCCAGCCGTAGAGCCCGGCGACCGCCGGCCCGCCGCGTTCGGCATCCGAGTCGCCCCAGGGCACCGCCCGGCCGGTCGGGCGCATCGCGTGCAGCGAATAGGTGAGCATGTTGCCGATGCGCTCGCGATACTCGCTCGAGAAATGCACCCCACGCTTGCGGCCGATGATCAGCGTGAGCATGAACCAGTAGGCGCAGTGGTTGTGATAACCGGGGCATCCCTCGATCTGGCCCCCTTCGATGGTCACCTGGACCATCGCACAGCGCTCGAGCTCGCTGCGCGCCTGTTCGCGCCACTGCGCGGCCGAGGCGAGCTCCGGGAAATTACAACCGATCGCGAGCAGACCGACCATCTCCATCAGGTAGTGCTTGTGATCGGCGTCGGGCCACAGCTCGGGCGCGATGGTGGCGAGCACCTCGCCGTGCTCGTTGACCGAGCGCAGGTAGGCGGCGAAAACCTCGGGGGTCATCGCGCGGCTGTGCAGCAGGAAGTCGAGCACGTAGGGCCAGGTCTCGAACATCCGCAGGCCGACCTCGCGCGCTCGCCACAGCCCCTCGCGCGTGTAGCTGGCGGGGTCGAGCTGCTCGGGGCGCGGGCACTGCGCGATCCAGTCCATCAATTCGTCGATGACCTTGGTCGCGTACTGCTCCTCACCGGTAAATGCGTAGGCGAGACACAGGGTTCGCCACCAGGTCATGCGGTTGAGGTGGTAGAGGTATTCCGCATCCTCGGTCGGGTTGTCGTGCCACCGCGGCGGGTCGCCCACCTCCACCGCCTGCCGCCCGGTGCCGGGCAGCACGTGTTGGCCGTCCAGGGCCCGCTGCGCCATCTCCAGCTTGCGGTCGACGAAACTCGGGAAGCGCTGCTGGAGGAAGCGGATCTTGTCCAGCTGCTTGTTGTAGGAGGAGCGCTTACGGGCACGCACCGCATCGAGCAGCTCTTCATCGGTCATCGCTTCGGCGAGCAGTGGGGCCGTGGACATGATTCGCTCATCCTTGCTTGCGCCGCTACGATCGAGTTGAAATGGGCGCGACGGCTGCTTTATGGAGCGAGCCGCGGAGTTGTAAAGCCATGACCGCGCAGGCCCAACGCCCTCGACCGACACAGCCGGGCGCCCGCGGGGGGCGCGCGGGGGGCGCGTTCGCGCGCAGCGCCGGCATTCACCCGACCGCGTGGTCCGCCCACGACTCCCACGCCCGGCGGATCCGCGCAACCTCCTGCGCCGGCTCGCAGGCGAGC
>JBEPXK010000625.1:0-2723 GCA_041641915.1 Planctomycetota bacterium | reverse complement strand
CAGCGAACAGCGAGCTGCGAACAGCGAACAGCGAGCAGCGAACAGCGAGCAGCGAACAGCGAGCAGCGAACAGCGAGCAGCGAACAGCGAACAGCGAGCAGCGAACAGTGAATAGCCCAATAAACTACATCACAAAGGGCGGCGCCCCGACGACCAGCCGCGATGAGGCAAGCAAACGAGCAACGCAAACGCGGCTACCGGAGCGCCAGCGATGCGATCGCCGATGCGCCACCGCCGCCGACCGGCTCGGCTCAGTGCCGGAAGTGCCGCATCCCGGTGAAGACCATGGCGATATCGTGCTTGTCCGCCTCGGCGATCACCGCCGGGTCGCCCTTCGAGCCGCCGGGCTGGACGATGGCCCGCACGCCCGCGGCGGCGGCGGCGGCCACACCATCGGGGAAGGGGAAGAAGGCGTCGGAGGCGAGCACCGAACCCGCCGCGCGCTCGGGGCCGGCCAGGCGCACAGCGAGGTCGCTGGCGCCCACTCGGCTCATCTGGCCGCAACCCGGGCCAACCAGCGCGCCGTCCTTGACCAAGCAGATGGCGTTGCTGGTCAGGTGCTTGACCACCAGCCAGGCGAGCCCGAGGTCGCGCACCTCTTCCGGGCTCGGCGCGCGGGCGCTGACCACCTCGATCGCCGCGGGGTCCCAGCCGCCGCGATCGTAATCCTGCACCAGCAGGCCGCCGAAGACGTCCTTGACGAAGCGCGCCTGAGCGGGCGGCGTCGTGATCGTGCCTGCTTCGAGCAGCCGCACGTTCTTGCGCCATTTCGGTTTCGTGGTCAGCAGTTCGAACGCGGCCGGCGTGAAGGCCGGCGCGATGATCACCTCGACAAAGCGCCCCGGTTCGCACAGCGCAGCGGCGGTCGCCTCTTCGACCTCGCGGTTGAAGGCGACGATCGATCCGAAGGCCGCCTGCGGGTCGCCGGCCCAGGCGCGGAGGAAGGCCTCCGCCTGGTTCGCGGCCACCGCGCACCCGCAGGGGTTGGCGTGCTTGATCACCGCACAGGCCGGCTCGGTGAATTCCTTGACCAGTTCCCAGGCGCCGTTGGTGTCCATCAGGTTGTTGTAGCTCAGCTCCTTGCCGTTGCGCTGCGTGGCATTGGCCAGGCTGGCGCAACCCGGCAGCCGCCGGGCGTAGAAGGCGGCGGCCTGATGCGGGTTCTCGCCGTAGCGCAGGTCCTGGACCTTCTGCAACGGCACGGCCAGCTGCTCGGGGAAGCGCTCCGCGGCATCGAGCTCGCCCGCAGCCGCGGCCTGGCGCGCCAGCTCCTCTGCGATGAGCGCATCGTAGCGCGCGGTGGTGCGGAACACGGCGCGCGCGCATTGCGCCCGGAAGGCGAGGCTGGTGCCGCCGTCGTTGGCGGCGAGCTCTGCGCGTAGGCGATCGTAGTCGCTCGGATCGCTGATGACGCAGACATGGGCGTGGTTCTTGGCCGCCGAACGCAACATGCTCGGCCCGCCGATGTCGATCTTCTCGATCCTGTCCGCCGGGGTCGAGGCGGAGTCGTCGCAGGTCGCCTCGAAAGGATACAGGTTGACGACCACCAGGTCGATCATCCCGATTGCGTTGGCTTCGGCCTGGGAGCGGTGCTGCGGATCGTCGCGCAAGCACAGCAGCCCGCCGTGGATCCGCGGATGCAGCGTCTTGACCCGGCCGTCCATCATCTCCGGGAAGCCAGTGTACGCGGCGACCTCGGTCACCGGCAGGCCGGCCTCGCCCAGCAGCGCGTAGGTGCCGCCGGTGGAGAGCAGCTCGACCCCGCGCGCGTGCAGCTCGCGGGCCAGATCGACGACACCGGTCTTGTCGTAGACCGAGAGCAGGGCGCGGCGGATGGGCGTGGCGGTCATGGTCACCTCCGGGCGCGCAGCCTATGGCGGCACCCCGGTGCGTCCACGCCCGGCGCCGCGGCGCGCACGCACCCCTTGCTCGCAAGGGGGCGCTCTCTACACATGAGGGCAACAACCCGTGGCGGGAGGATCCCGAGACTCATGCCCACTCTCCAGGAAGTCGTCAAAGCGCATCTGGCACGGACCGGACGCAGCGTCCGAAGCCTCGCCGACGAGACCCGGATCAGCTACCCGACCCTGCTCAACGTGGTCAACAAGGGCAACGTCCCACGCAAACCCGAGCACCGCAATCGCCTGCGCACCGCGCTGAGCTACGACGAGAAGGAATGGGGCTCGATCCTGGTCGCGAGCACCCACCAGACGGCTCGGATCCCGAGCGACGGACCGCTCAACCTGCAGCAGTTGATCACCCGCGAGATGTACGCGCGCGAGCTGACCGAGCAGTCGCTGGCCAGCTGTGCCGATCTGCCCTACCCCACGGTGATGGGCGTGACCCGCAAAGGCGCGATTCCGCGCGCGGACAGCCTCAAGAAGCTCGCCGTCACGCTGGAGATCGACATCGACGACCTCGAGGCGGCGGTCGAACGCAGCAAGGCGCAGCGCAAAGGGATCCAGCCCGAAGCGCGGGCCAGTACCGCCGCGCGCTCGGTGCCGCCGCTCGGCGACCTGGTGATGGAGCTGATCAACACCCGCGGCCAATCGATCGCCGGGTTCGCCCACGACGTGGGCATCGGCTACCTCTCGCTCGCGCGCTTCCTCGAAAGCGGCGTGGTGCCCGACGACCCGGAGATCATCGAGGCCCTGCGCCGGGCGCTCGGCCTCGAGGACAAGACCTTCGCCGCCGCGCTGGAGAAGGCCCTGGACAACCCGATG
>JBEPXK010000624.1:0-2725 GCA_041641915.1 Planctomycetota bacterium | reverse complement strand
CCTCGACCGAGGCCGTGGGGGTATGCGCCGAAGGCGCGAGGGGGCAGCGCCCCCTCTGAGGGAAGCCTCACCTTAGATGCCGAACAACGCGGCGACGATCTGCGGGCCGAAAACCAGGCTCCCGAGGAAGCCGAAACCGAGGAACGGGCCGAAACGGATCCGGGTCGAACGGCCGAGCAGGAAAGCCGGCACCCCGACCGCGGTCGCGGCGAAACTCGCCAGCAGGAAGGTCACCAGCACCCCGCCGGGACCGACCACCGCACCGAGCGGAGCAAGGAACTTCACATCGCCGAAGCCCATGGCGTTGCGGCGGAAGACCATGGTCCCGATCAGCCCGATGGCGTAGAGGCCGGTCCAGCCGGCGAGGCTGCCGAGCAGCGCCTGAGCGCCATGCACGCTCAGGGCGAAGCCGGCCATGCTCCGCGCATCGACGGTGAAGGCGAGCACGACCCAGGCAAGATAGGCCAGCAGCGTCGCGCCGATGTACCAGAACACGCCGATGGCCAGCGCCCGGTGTTCGATCGGGCTCCAGCGCTCGGCGGCGGGGCAGAACCGGCTGTAGACCCATCGCGCCAACGGCACGCTCAGCGCCAGCGCCGCGAGCGTACCCAGCACCCAGGCGCTGACCGGTGCCACGGCCGCGAGCGGCTGCAGCACCGGCCCATCGAGCCGGTTGATGCTGAACCAATGCAACGGCACGCCCATCTCGATACGCAGCGGGAACGGGACCAACACCGCGAGCAGAGGCGCGAGCACCTGCATCGGCTTGGTCAACTCGTCGGGGATGATCTCGTGATGCTGGTCGACCAACGAGCAGACCAGCACGTAGTAGACCAGCACCAGCGTGGTTGCGGCGGTGAGGACCGGCGCAAGTGACGGACGCCAATGCGCGATCCAGTACAACTCGTCGGCCGTGGCGTGACCGGGCAGCGGCGCCACCCCGCCCGGTGCGGCGAAGGCCCACCAGCAGACCGCGCCGGTGAGCAGGGCCACCGCCAGTTCCACCGCCAGGTAGTGGGCCGAGAAGCGGGTGCCACAGAACCGGCAGCGGCCGCGCAGCACGAGGTAGCCGACCAGCGGCAGATTGTCGTACCAGCGGATCCTGGTGCCGCAGGCGTAGCAGCGGCTCGGCGGCGTGACCACGCTCTCGTTGCGCGGCAGGCGATGGACGCAGACGTTGAGGAAGGAGCCGATGAAGGCCCCGAACATCAGGCCGAGGATCAATGGTACCACGCTGCTGTTGTCCGCTGGCCGCCGGCGGGGTCAACCGCAGAGGCCCGGCTCCGGGCTCAGATCGAGCTCTCGGGACCGCGGATGAACAGGATGCCGAAGGCGGGCAGGTCGACCCGGATCACCCCGGCCCAGATGCCCAACGGTTCGTCATGCGCCTCGATGCGCGCTCCGGCCGCGGGACCGTCACCGCCGCCGGCGTAGATTCCGGCGTCGCTGTTGAGCAGCACCTCCCACGCACCGCGCCGGGGGACCCCCAGGGGATAGGAGGGACGCGGCACCGGGGTGAAGTTGCACACCACCAGCACATCGGGGGCATCCGGCGCGCGACGGAGGAAGGCCAGCAGGCTCTCGCGTCGGTTCTCCACGTCGACCCAGCAGAAGCCTTCCCGATCGTCGTCGTGTCGATGCAACGCCGGCTCGCTGACGTACAGCCCCATGGCCGCACCGACCCACCGGCACAGGCCCTGCCGTTCGCGCTCTTCGCCCTCGTGCCAGTCGACGCTGTGCTTCCAGTTCCATTCGCGCCCCTGGCCGATCTCGGCGCCCTGGAACAGCAATGGGCGGCCGGGAACCGCGGCCTGATAGCCGTAGAGCAGGCGCAGCTGCGCGAGCTTGTGCGCGTACTCGCCGCTCATCTTGTCCAGCAAGCTGCCCTTGCCGTGGACCACCTCGTCGTGGGACAGCGGCAAGACCCAGCGTTCGTCGTAGGCGTACCACTGGTGGAAGGTGATCCAGTCGTGACAGCCGACACGCATCACCGGCTCCTGGCTGAGGTAGCGCAGGGTGTCGTGCATCCAACCCATGTTCCACTTGAGGTCGAACCCCAGGCCGCCGTGCTCGCCGTGCGCGGTGACCCCGACCCAAGCGGTGCTCTCCTCGGCGATGGTCAACACCCCGGGGAACAGATCGTGGACCAGATGATTGAGCTCGCGGAAGAAGGATACCGCTTCGACGTTCTCGTTGCCCCCGTGCTCGTTGGGGACCCATTCGCCGGCCTCGCGGGCGTAATCGCGGTAGAGCATCGAGCTGACCGCGTCGACGCGCAGACCGTCGATGTGGAACTCACGCAACCAATAAAGCGCCGCGCCGAGCAGATAGTTACGCACCTCCGGCCGGCGCAGGTTGAACACCATCGTGCCCCAGTCGCGATGCTCGCCCTCCCGCGGATCGCCGTACTCGTAGCACGGCGTGCCATCGAAGCGGCCGAGCGCGAAGTCGTCCTTGGGGAAATGGCCGGGCACGTAATCGACGATCACCCCGATTCCGGCACGATGCAGCTGGTCGATCAGATAGCGCAGGCCGTCGGGATCGCCGTGCCGGGAATTGGGCGCGTACTGCCCGGTGCCCTGGTATCCCCAGCTGCCCTCGAAGGGGTGCGCCGCCAGCGGCAGAAACTCGACCCAGTTGAAACCACAGTTACGGCAATGCTCGATCAGCCGCGGTGCGATCTCGGCGTAGGTCAGGTGACGATCCCCCTCGCCGCGCTGCCAGG